>JAFSVI010000141.1 GCA_017445145.1 Bacteroidaceae bacterium
CCGGCAGAAGGGCAGCAGCGGTGTGTCCTCGATTTCTGCCACGGCCGCCGGCGCAGCTTCGAGCTGCGAGAGCGTCTCCACGTTGGCTGCAAAGTCCTGCAGCGCCTTCACCTCGGGCTGTGCGGCGTCGAGCTTGTCGAGCGTCGGACGCAGCATCTTCGATATGTTGCCAATGAAGTGGGCCTTGAGCGCAATGTTCTCGTTGGCAAGACGTATGGCTTTCTTCTGCTTGCGCGTGACCACGACGAACCACACGAGCACGAGCGCCGTGAGCACGAGCGCCACGGCCAGCACGGCGACCAGCGTGAGCAGTCCGCCCACTACGCGTTGGCGTGCGGCGAGGGCGTCGTCCTTCTCGGCTATCTGCGCGTCGCGCGCTGCCACCTCCTCCTGGAAGTGGCGCTCGGCATCGGCCTTGCGCACGGCGGCTGTGGAGTCCTTCCACGCTATGTATCCGCTATATGCCTGTGCCACCATGCTGGCGTTGCCCGACTTGCGTCCGCTGGCGATGAGCGTGCGATACACCTCATCCACCTTGTCATACTCCTTCGCGGCCGTCAGGCGCGTGGCCATCTGGCTGAAGATGGCGTTGCCCTTGGCGTCCTGGCCGAAGGTGTAGTAGAATATGGCCTTGTGATAGAGTAGGTCGGAGAGCAGGTGCTCGTCGGCAGCGGCGTTGGCATGGCGCTCCATGATGGCGAGCTGCTCCGCGGCCGGCGCGGCACGGTGCATCTTGACGTACATGGCCATGCGCTCTTTCGTCACCTTGTAGCGCCATGCGGCGATGACGGCCGAGCTCTTGTCCTTGTCGGCCGCGATGGCGTGGTCTATGGCGCGCAGCAGGTCGAAGGCTTCCTGGTAGTGGCTGTCGGCGTGGTAGAGGGCAGCGGCCTGCACGCCGCAGTCCACGCCCTGGCCCGTGCGGCCCTTGGCAACATAGTCCTCGTAGGCCCGGAGCCACAGCGAGCGCGCCGCGGCGCTGTTGCCGGCGGCTGTCTCTGTCTCCGCGCGTTGCTGGAGACGGCTCTTGTCCTGTGCCGCGACGTTCATGGCAGCCAGGACCAACGCCATGATGGCGATGATGACATTCTTTTTCATGGTTCTTACTCCTTATTATATGTTATCTTGTCGTCCACGCCCGGCGCAGGGCGTGGTAAATCTTCCTTCCGGCCACGAGCAGCGTGACGGCGCCGAGCACGAGCACCACGCCCACGACGATGCGCGGCGTGAGCGTCTCGCCAAACACCGTCACGCCAATGGCCAGCGCCGTGATGGGTTCGAGTGCGCCGAGTATGGCCGCAGGCGTGGAGCCTATGTAGTGTATGCTCATGTTCATGGTGACGAGCGAGATGATGGTGGGGAACAGCGCCAGGCACACGAGGTTCACCCACAGCCACGGGTTGGTGGGCGTCTGCAGGGCGAAGGTGAAGCGCGCGGCCTCGACGTCGATGTCCGTGAGGCGCACCACATATAGCAGCAGCCCGAACACCAGCGCCCAGAAGGTGAGCGTGGTGGAGTCCATCTTGCGCAACACCGAGCGGTTCACACCCACGATGTATATGGCATAGCTGAGGGAGGAGAGCAGCACCAGCACGATGCCCACGGTGGAGAGCGGCGCGTCGGGTTTGCCGCGGTAGAGCAGCGCTATGCCCGTCAGCGCCATGACGATGCACGCCCAGGTGAGCCTGCCGGCGTGCTCGCCAAACATGAGCCACATGATGACGGCCACAATCATGGGATAGGCAAAGAGGATGGTCGATGCTATGCCGGCGTCCATGTACTGGTAGCTGAGGAACAACAGCAGCGACGATGCGCTGAAGACAGTGCCCATGAGCGCCACGGACAGCAGCTGGCGCCGCCGCAGGCGCAGCGACTTGCCCTGTGCGAGCATCATGGCTCCCATCATCACTATGGCAAAGGCATAGCGGTAAAAAAGCATGGAGTCGGCCGTCATGCCGTCGGCATAGAGCGGCAGTGCGAACAGCGGGTTCAGTCCGTAGCTGGCAGCCGCTATGCTGCCCAGGGATATGCCTTTGACCTTCACGTTCATGGCCTATGGTGTGACGTTGGCGTTGTGGCCCCCGGCTCGAGGGTGTAGAAATCTATGATGCGGCGTATGGCCCTCTGGCACACGGGGCAGAACTCACGCACCTGGTTGACCTTCATGCGACACTCCTGCGCGGGCCGATACACGCCCTTCGACTGGTAGCCGCCGCCCTCATACACGCCGACACGCGTGGTGACGTCGCGTCCGTCGGCACTCGTGGGCACGGGTGCGGCTGGCGGCAGCATGTCGCGCCACTTGGAGCCGAAATCCACGAGTGTCGTGAGGTTTGGCTCCCAGGGTTCGGTGTCGGCGGGGTACATGGTCTCATACTGGTCGTCGTAGTAGTATTCGTCGCCCAGGCCGCCGAAGCTGTGGCCCATCTCGTGGACAATGACCTCGAACTTGGCGCGCGGCGAGCGTGCGCTGGCTATGGTGTAGCTGTTGTAGATGCCGCCGCCGCCATACTCCTCGGTGTTGGCCAGGATGAGGAAATGCTCGAAGGGTATGCCCGTGCACACGTCGTAGAGGCGCCCCATGCTGGGTATGGTGAGGTAACGTTCGGTGTAGAACGTGTCGTAGTGGGCACCGAGGACGGTGTTTGCCCACTGGTGGCGGCGCGGCACTGACACGCCATCCTCGGCCGAGAGGGGCATCACGGCCACGAAGTTGAAGCGGTCGATGAGGCTCGTGTATGGCTCGTGGGCCGCCAGAGCCGCTATGGCGCTGTCGCACATGGCGGTGAACACGGGCATCTGCTCGCGCGTGAAGCCCTCGGCCACGATGGCCACGTCGATGCAGTCGCGGCTATCGCCGCCCTGCCGCACATAGCGCCAGGGCGTGGTGGCCTCGCGGCTGCGGTCGCGGATGAGGATGTCGTTGGGCACGATGCGGTGGCGCAGCTGCGATGTCAGGCGGCCGTGGGTGTCGAGCAGCGTGAACACCACGTCGGCGGGCCTGTGGGGCAGCGGCACCACAAACGGCGCGTCGAAGCATCGCTCGAGGCGCGTGGCCTCCTCCGTCGTCTGCCATTCCTGGAAGAGCGTGGAGAAGCTGTGGCGGTAGATGGTGTCGCCCGTGGCGGCATCCACCATGGTCAGCTGCCCGTTGCCGCCGAGCAGCAGTGAGTCGAGGTTCACGCGGCGGCCGTACCAGGCGGGCGTCTTCGACAGCGCCGCAAGGGCTATGTGCTGCGTGCGGTTCGTGCCGCTCAACACGTAGTCTATGCGCAGCGTGGAGTCGGCAAAGAAGGTGTCGAAGCGCACAGCGGCGCGGCCGGCGGCAGCCCATGCGAGCAGGGCTGTGCACAGTAGGATGCGTGGCGTGGTCATTGTTGCGGAACGAAGGTCTTGGGCTGGAGGGTGACGGTGGCCGAGGCCGATGCCTGGCCGAAGATCTGGCCTTGCTCGGTCTGGCCCGAGAGGCCGTAGCTGGCGGTGAGCGTCACATACAGGCGCGTGGCGCTGACGTAGGCTGGCAGGCGCAGGCCCATCTGCGGGTCGGGGCCGCCCACATAGTCATAGACCACCTGCTCCTGGCGGCGCACGGTGGTGTCGCGCTGCAGCGAGTCGTCGAAATAGCGGAACGCCCAGTTGTAGGTGGCGCTGTAGATGAGCTTGCCCTTCACGCTCTGGTGGGCGGTGAGCGTGAGCGTGTCGCCGGCCATGGGCGTGGCGGGGTCGGAGGTGATGGTGCTGAACTGCGGCACCACGCTGATGCCGTCGGTCTTGTCGCAGGCGCCCACGGCGGCCATGCACGCCGCTACGGCCAGCAGCATGAAAGTCAGTGTTTTGTTCATCGTATGTTGAAGTTGTTTTTCAAGCGTTGGTACAGCCGTTGCACGGGCAGTCCCATGACGTTGTAGAACGAGCCATTGATGCTCTCCACGCCGATGTAGCCTATCCATTCCTGTATGCCGTAGGCCCCGGCCTTGTCAAGAGGGCAGCATGTGGCCACGTAGCGGTCTATCTCCTCGGGCTCGAGACGCGCAAAGGTCACGTCGGTGCTACACACGAAGCTCTCCTGCTGCTGCGGCGTGGTCAGGCACACGGCGGTGAACACCTGGTGTGTGCAGCCCGAGAGGCTGTGCAGCATGTCGCGTGCCTGCCCGGGCGTGGCGGGCTTCTCCAGCACCTCGCCGTCGAGCCACACGATGGTGTCGGCCGTGATGAGCAGCTCGTCGGCCGCCAGGTCCGCGCGATAGGCGTCGGCCTTGGCGCGGGCTATATAGAGAGGTATGTCGCCGCCCCGCAGGTGGGCTGGATGGCTCTCGTCGATGCCCGGCAGCACCCGCACCTCGAAGTCGAGCCCGAGGCCCGCGAGCAGCTCCCTGCGCCTCGGCGAGTTGCTGGCCAGTATGAGCTTGCGGGCAGCCGGCGCTGCCCCACCCTCGTGCGTGGCGGCGTCGGCGCTGCCGCCTGTCGTTGTCTTGTCTGTGGTCATGTGGCGTTGCAAAGAATTACGCAAATGCGATGCAAAAGTACGCATAATATTTGAACAGGCTGCAACATTTCGGAAAAAAATCTCACGCCGGCCCCACTTTCCACCATTTTCCGCCTCGCCACAGACCGCCGCCCACAGCCCACAAACGCCCCACAGGCCAGCGCCCACACGCCCACAACCCGCGGCCTCAGCCCAACATCGCCGCGGCCTCAGCCCAACATCGCCGCGGCAAGTTGGCAAACTCTCCGCGGCAAGTTGGCAAACTCTCCGCGGCAAGTTGGCAAACACGCCGCGGCATTCAGCAACGAGGGCGGCGCCACACCCACAGGAATGAGGCGCGCTGACACCTTTGCTCTCTCGCTGAGTGCATTCACTTTGACTGTTGCTGCCTACCGCGGGTGCACCTCATGGCGTAGCGACAACTACCGTGAGGAAACGGCTTCGCCGTCTGTTCCGAGCTGCCGATGTTGATGAAAAACAACATCTTCGTCAGCTTTTGAACATTTTACCGCCCAAAACTATAAAAGATTGAAGAAAAATGCTTAACTTTGCCGCCGAATCAAGAGCAAAGACTCGCAAGAGATGAAATCTTGGAGTCCTCACAGACAACACACTAAATGGGAACCACAACGGGCGTCCGCGCCGACAGGGGCTTGATGGCAGCCATGGCATTCTATGCCACGGGGTATTTGCTATTGCTTGTGTTTGTGGGGGGGCTGCTGTGTGCCTATCCCAAGCTGGAGCTGCATCTGCTGCTGAACAGCCACCACACCGACAGCTTGGACACGTTCTTCAAACATTACTCTGTGCTGGCCGAATGGCCGCTGTATGTGGTGATGCTGCTGCCGCTGCTGTGGAAGAAGTACGGGGTGACCCTCTACTACGGCACGTGCGAAGTGGTGGCCGGCAGCTTCCTGCAGCTGCTGAAGCACATCTTCAACAGCCCCCGCCCCGTCAGCGCCTTCGCCGACAACATGGTGTTGCCGCTGGTGGAGGGCGTTAACATGCACTACAGCAATTCGTTCCCCTCGGGCCATGCCTCGACGTTCTTCGTCTTCAGCACATGCACCGCGCTGCTGCTGACCCGCCGCAATGTGGCGCGTGGCGAGCTGCACAGGCCGGCGACGTGGCTGTGGGTGTGCTGCTTGCAGACGGCCCTGCTGCTGATGGCCGCCGTGGGTGCCTATTCCCGGGTGTATCTCTCGCAGCACTTCCTTTCGGACATCTTCGCGGGCAGCATCATCGGTTTTGCTACGCCGTTGCTGATATATCACTTCGGCAGAAACAAGCTATTCAAGTTCAAGGACCTATGAGGAGAAACAACGCTGCGGGACGCTTGCGCAAGCCCATCCCGCTCTACGCCTTCGCCGGCATCGTCAGCATCGCAACGCTGGTGTTGTACAACCTGCCGTTCTTCGCCTACGTGGCGGCCAACAACAACTTGAGCCGCGTGGGCGGCCTGCTGCTGATGGCCTCGCTCGGGGTTGTCATGCTGACGCTGAACTTCCTGATGGCCTACCTCGTGATGTTCATGCTCAGGCGCGTGGGGCGCGTGCTGCTGGCCATCCTGGCTGTTGTCAACGCCACGGCCGTATATTTCATCCACACCTACAGCGTGATCATCGACTCCACGACCATCGAGAACGTGTTCAACACGCGCTGGTCCGAGGCGTCGGGCTTCTTCAGCTGGGGGCTGTGGCTCACGCTCATCGGCCTCGGCGTGCTACCCGCCATGTTTTGCCTCGTGCAGCCGGTGGCCTACGGCAAGGCGCGGCGCCTGGCCGCCTGGTGCGGCGGGGCGTTGGCCCTGATGCTCGCCGTGGCATTGGCCAACATCGGGCAGACGCTGTGGATAGGCCAGCACGACACCGAGCTGGGCGGGCTGCTGCAGCCGTGGTCGTACCTGGTGAACATGTGCCGCGTCGTCAGCTCCCACCGCGACAAGCAGGCCGAGGAAATCAAGCTGCCCGACGGCAGCATCACCGACGACGAGAAGGCCGTGGTGGTGCTCGTCATCGGCGAGTCGGCGCGCAAGGCCAACTTCCAGCTCTACGGCTACGGGCGCGACACCAACCCGCGGCTGGCCCGGCAGCAGGGGCTGAGGGTGTATGAGGCCACCTCGTGTGCCACCTACACCACCGCCGGCACCAAGGCCATCCTTGAGCCGCAGGACTCGGGCGACCTCTACGAGGTGCTGCCCAACTACGCCTTCAGGACGGGTGCCGACGTGTCGTGGCGCACGTCGAACTGGGGCGAGCCGCCCATACACATCGACGAATACCTCACCGACAAGGAGCTGGTCGCCATGTACCCCGACGCGGACGGGCGATACGACGGCATTCTCTTCCGCGGACTTCGTGAGCGCATAGAGACGAGTCCCGCCAACAAGGTGCTCATCGTGCTCCACACCAGCGCGAGCCACGGCCCCAACTACGCCGACAAATACCCCAAGGAGATGGAGTTCTACAAGCCCGTGGCCAACAACCCCGAAGAGGGCGAGAAGAACATACCCCTCCTGGTCAATGCCTACGACAACACCATACGCTACACCGACAGCCTGCTCAGCGCCCTCATCGACACCCTGCGCACCATGGACGAGTGGAAGAGCGCCATGCTCTTCGTGTCGGACCACGGCGAGTCGCTCGGCGAGAACATGATGTTCATGCACGGACTGCCACTGCGCCTGGCACCCAGGGAGCAGTATGAGATACCCTTCCTGGTGTGGACCTCCGAGGGCTTCAGGACCTACAAGCCCGTTGCCACGTCGGGGGAACCCGCCGAGGGTGAGCTGCCCGCTGTCATCGACCAGCACTACGTCTTCCACTCGGTGCTCAACCTTCTCTCCATACAGTCGCCCGCCTACAACGGGGCCTACGACATCTTCGAGGCCGCCAAATGAGGCCATGGGGCGTGTCGGCAACAGCAAGCCATTGAGACAAAGAACGATATAACCCACCAACAGAACAACGACATGAACACAAACGAACAATTTGTCATCACCATCAACCGCGAGCTGGGCAGCGGCGGACGCACCGTGGGCCGCATCCTGGCCGAACGTCTGGGCGTGCCTTTCTACGACAAGGCCGTGATCAAGGCACTGCAGGAAAAGTACAACCTCACCACCACCGAGATCGAGAGGCTGAAAGGCCGCAAGCACGGCTGGTGGGCCGAGGTGGAACGCATACTGAAGATCGACGCCGGCATGAGCATGGAATACTACATGCCGGCAAAAGGCGACTTGCCCGACCTGCTGACCACCGACGAGATGTTTGCAACCGAGACCAACATACTCAACGACCTCGCTGCCGCGAAGTCGTGCGTCGTGGCAGGGCGAAGCGGCTTCCACGTGTTCCGCAAACACCCCAACCACCTCAGCATACTCATCCAAGCCACCATGGAGAGCCGCGTGGAGCGCGTGGCCCGCAAGCAGGGCATGACGCCCGACGAGGCCCGCAAGACCATCGAGCGTGTGGATAAGATGCGCGAGAACTACGTGAAGAAATACACCGGCACCTCGCGCTACGACACCCGCAACTACCAGCTCGTCATCACCGCCGACGGCAAGACGGAGGAGCAGATGGCCGAACTCATCATGCAGTACATAGGCTGAGAGGCCGCCGCCGACAACACACCAACGACACCTCTACCACCAACATGCAAAAGACAACACATCGAATGCGCAACGCCATCCTGACACTCGGCGGCGGCGCGATGCTTACGGGCTGCACCTCACTGGCCGACAGCTTCAGCAACAACCTGATTGCCGAGGACCGCTACCGCATGATTCTCGACGGACTGCAGGTGACGCTCGTCATCACGCTCTGCTCCGTGCTGCTGGGCACCCTGCTGGGCGGGCTGGTGTGCCTGTGCCGCATGAGCCGCCGCGCCTGGGTGCGCCAGGCGGCAAAGCTGTATATCGACCTCATGCGGGGCACACCGGTGCTGGTGCTGCTCATGCTGATGTACTATGTGGTGCTGGCGCCGATGAAGGCCACGGGCATCGTGGTGGCCATCGTCACCTTCGCCATGAACACGGCAGCCTACGTCAGCGAGATGCTGCGCACCACCATCGAGGGCATCGACCGCGGCCAGACGGAGGCGGGCCTGGCCCTGGGCTTCACCCCGCGGCAGACGTTCCTGAAGATTGTGCTGCCGCAGGTGGTGAGGGCTGTGATGCCCGTCTATCAGGGCGAGGTCATCAGCCTGCTCAAGGGCACAAGCGTCGTGGGCTACATCGCCGTGGCCGACATGACGCGCGCCTCCGACCTCATACGCTCGCGCACCTTCGACGCCTTCTTCCCGCTCATCGTCACGGCGGCCATCTACTTCCTCGTGGCATGGCTCATAGGGATGCTGCTCCAGGCCCTGGTGGCGCGTCAGCGCACAAAGGCCATCGCGGCCGCTGTGGCGCTGCTGCTGGCCGGCACAGTGTGCTACGTGCCGGCGCTGTGCTCTGAGGCCTCCGACAACTCCGGGAGCCACGACCCCGCGGCAAACGCCGTGCCACCAGCCTTCAAGGCCCTCAGCGGCAAGCGCGTGGGCGTCATCATCGGCAGCATACAGGACATCACCGTCACCAACATGGCCCCCGATGCCGACATCATGCGCATGACGAGCCAAGCCGACGTGCTGGCGGCCTTGGAGAGCGGCAAGGTGGATGCGGCGGGCAGCGAGAGCCTGACACTGGTGTTCTGCAAGGAGATAGCCGACAAGGTCGATTCGGTGGGCGCCGGCCTGCCAGCGATTCCCATCGGAGCCATCTTCCGCAAGGACAACACCGCCCTGCAGCAGGACTTCAACAGCTTCCTGGCCGACATACGCCGCGACGGCACTTATCAGAAGATCTACGACCAATGGCGGACTGCCGACGACCCCGCGGCATTGGCCATACCCCAGCAGCGAGGCACAGGACGCACCCTGCGCGTGGCCACCTATCCCGCCATGCCGCCTTTCAACTTCATCAGCTCGGGAGAGCTCTCCGGCTTGGAGCCGGCATTGCTGACGGAGTGGGCCAACCGCCGCAACTGGCGGCTGGAGTTCCTCGTCATGGACTTCGCCGCACAGATTCCCGCCGTGCAGATGGGCAAGGCCGACATGGCCATGGGGGCCATCAGCACCACCGAGGAGCGACAGAAGCAGGTGCTCTTCTCCGACGGGTACGTTGAGTCACACATATTGCTCATCACGCGCAAGGGGGAGGCCGACATCCTCACCACCGCCACCACCGACCCCACTCCGGGGGAAGAGGGCGGAAGCCTCTGGTGGGTGGCGGCTCTGCTCCTTATGGCAGGTGTGGGTGCATGGCTCATCGTCCGCCGCAAAACGGCCCCACAGCCCCATAACGTGGGAGCCACGGCAGACGCAACGGCTCCCCCAGCAGGGGAGCGTGGTGCCGGAACAGGACTCATCACCATCTCCAACCTACGGAAGAGCTACGACACGCTCGACGTGTTGCGCGGCATCACGGCGGACATACACCGTGGCGAGGTAATATCCATCATAGGACCATCGGGCACCGGCAAGAGCACCTTCCTGCGCGCGCTGAACCTGCTCGACCCACCCACCGGCGGCGAGATACTCTTCAGTGGCAAGAACATCCTCGCCAAGGGCTATCCCGTCAACAGGCTCCGGCAGAGGATGGGCATGGTGTTCCAGTCGTTCAACCTATTCCCGCACATGACCATACTGGACAACGTCACCTTCGCACCCATGCAGCTGCTCGGACTCACGCGCAGCGAGGCCGAGACCGAGGCCATGGCCCTGCTGCGCAAGGTGGGGATGGCCGAGAAGGCCGGCGCATTCCCGTCGAGCCTCTCCGGCGGACAGAAACAGCGCGTGGCCATAGCCCGCGCACTGGCCATGAAGCCCGACGTCATCCTCTTCGACGAACCCACGTCGGCCCTCGACCCGACGATGGTGGGCGAGGTGCTCAGCGTCATACGCCAGCTGGCCAAGGAGGGGCTCACCATGCTCATCGTGACCCACGAGATGAAGTTTGCCCACGACGTCTCCACGCGCATCTTCTTCATGTCGGGAGGCTATATCCACGAGGACGGCACGCCGGAGCAGATCTTCCACCAGCCCGTCCACAGCGCCACCAAAGCCTTCATACAGCGCATACGCAAGGAGGTGTTTGAAATCGACGGCCCCGACTTCGACTTCCTCGGCATGCACTCGGCCATCAACGCCTTCTGCCACAAGTACAACATCACTGGGAAGCTGGAAACGGCACGTAGCCTCTGCGACAAGATGCTCAACGACACCATGGCCCAGTACCGACCCATCACCGTGCGCATCACCCACAGCGAGCTGTCGGCCGTCACCGCCCTCGACTTCATGGTGGAGCACATGACCGCCACACCGCTCACCGACGCACAGCGCAGCGAACTCTTCGCGCTGTGCCGCCAGGTGGTGGAGGAACCCACCAAGCGCGGCTTCCGCGTGAAGCTGATACTGTAAGAATCCCAATGCTATCACCGCGATGAAGAATTACCAATATATCCTGTTGCTATCCTCTGCACTCATCACACCGCAGGTGGCCCACTCGCAGCGGGCCATCGCCTTCGAGGGGATTGAGAATGCCCGCGACATGGGCGGACTCGTCATGCACGATGGGCAGACACTACGCACGGGCATGCTCATACGCAGCGGCTCCCTGGCCAAGGCCACCGACAGCGACGTGGCGGTGCTGAAGGAGAAGTACCGTTTGACCAACGTGTTCGACTTCCGCTTCGAGGCCGAGGCCAACACGGCACCTGACCGCATCATCGACGGTGTGAGCTACACCCACCTCTCCACCCTGCCGAAGGCTCTCCTTGAGGCTTTTGCGGCAAACAGCCCCGACAAGGCCGACACGGAGACAACTGACATGGCGGCCGTGCTCCTGAAGTATGCACTCGACCCTAAGGTGCAGACCATGGCCCGACAGCTCTACCCCGCCATCGTCACCGACAGCACGGCGCAGCGACGCTACGGGGCTTTCCTGCGCGGCGTGCTTGCCGCCGAGGGAGGCGTGCTCTGGCACTGCTCGCAGGGCAAGGACCGCGCCGGATGGGCATCGGCCTTTCTCCTCGCAGCCCTCGGTGCCGACAGGGCCACCATCGTCGAGGACTTCGACCTCTCCAACGCGAGCTATGCCCGCGCTGTGGAGGCGATGTCGGCCAAGGTGCGCGAGATGGGCGGTGGCGACGAGGCCGTGGCCTTCATCCGCGCCATAGTCGGCGTGAGCCGCGAGAACTTCGTGGCGGCGCTGGACCTGATAGAGCAGCGCTACGGCTCGCTGGCCGGGTACATAGAGCACCAACTGGGCTTCTCGAAGGCCGAACAGCAACAGCTAAGGACAAAATACCTCATAACCCAACAAGATGGAAGTACAGAGAATCAACCTGGATGACTACGTCCAGACGGGCGAGGGCGGAACAGCCCTGACCTACACACACCGCAACGGCCGCACGCTGGCCAAGCTCTACAACCCGGGCTTCGAGGCCGACAGGGCACGCGAGGAATTCATCACCGCACGAACCGTCTTCGAGTTGGGCATACCCACACCCGAGCCTTATCGCATGGTGACCGACGGCGTGCGCAACGGTGCCGAGTACGAGCTCATCAAGGGTAAACGCTCGTTTGCACGCATCATCTCGCAGGAGCCGCAGCGGCTACAGGAACTCGCCGTCAGTTTCGCCCACTTGGCCAAAGCGTTACACGAGAAGGACGCCGATACCACAAGGCTCCACTCCTACAAGCAGACACTACTGCGGTTCTATCAGGAGAAAAACCTCGTCAACGAGGAGTTCCGGCAGAAGGCATTGAGCTTCATCGAGCAAGTGCCCGACACGCCGAAGTGCCTGCATGGCGACCTGCACATAGGCAACATCATCACCGATGGCCAACGCACGCTATGGATAGACCTGGGGGAGGCCGCCTACGGCGTGTCGGAGTGGGACGTGGGCATCTTCTTCACGATGATGCACATGAGAAGTGCCCAGCAGGCTGACTTTCTCTTGCACATGACACTGGAGCAGATGGCAGCATTCTGGGACGTCTTCTGCCCTTCATATTTCGGCACGACCGACCCGCAGCGCATCGCCGAGGCCACCAAACGCCTCCTGCCGTTCGCTGCCGCGAAGGCGCCATACGTCTTCGACATGGCCTACCACAAGCCGTTGCCTGAAGCGTCGCAGGCGATGTTGATACAAAGGTTTGGGTGATCGATGTCGCCCAGACGAAAACGAAACATCGTAATAACGAAATAACGTAAAATGATTATCCGCAATCATACCACCAAAGAGACCGCAACGCGGTCTTCGCTCAATAACCGAGGGTACGAGCGTAGCGAGCACCCCCGGATAACAAGCTCTATAGAGGCAAGCACTCTGAAAGAGTGCCCGAACAGCGTAATGGGCGACCCCTTC
>JAFSVI010000142.1 GCA_017445145.1 Bacteroidaceae bacterium
GCCTCGCCATCAGCATCGGCACCAGCCTCGGAGCCTACAAGTTCACTCCCGAGCAGTGCACACGCGACCCGAAGACCGGCAAGCTCGTGCCTCCTCCCCTCGCCTTCGACATCCTGCACCAGATCGAGGAGAAGCTCCCCGGCTTCCCCATCGTGCTCCACGGCTCCAGCTCCGTGCCCCAGGATGAGGTGGATACCATCAACAAGTATGGCGGCAAGCTGCCCGATGCCGTCGGCATCCCCGAGGAGCAGCTGCGCGAAGCCAGCAAGAGCGCTGTGTGCAAGATCAACATCGACAGCGACAGCCGTCTGGCCATGACAGCCGCCATCCGCAAGCACCTGGCCGAGAACCCCAGCCACTTCGACCCGCGCCAGTACCTCAAGCCCGCGCGCGAGAACATGAAGAAGATGTACGTCCACAAGATCGTGGATGTGCTGGGCAGCAACGACAAGCTCTAATCCCCCACACACCGCACGTCCGGCCCCGACAGGGCCGGACGCGCTGCTCCTACAGCCATCGGGGGTGTGCCACACGT
Organism: Bacteroidaceae bacterium; assembly: GCA_017445145.1. Classification (GTDB taxonomy): domain Bacteria; phylum Bacteroidota; class Bacteroidia; order Bacteroidales; family Bacteroidaceae; genus Physcousia. Next base: position 536 of record JAFSVI010000142.1, read on the forward strand.
GCGTGGCACACCCCCGATGCTGTATTTGTTCACCCCTGCCTCCGTCGCGGCCTAAGCCTCCATGGCTATGGCCTCGGCAAGGGCGGCAATGGTAGCCTCCGATGTGGTGGCGGCGAGCAGCGACGGCGCATCGTCCATGAACGCCTCCTGCCAGTGGGCAAAGTCCTCGCGCTCGTCCTCCTTGGTGTTGTTGAAAGCTTTGACGAAGACACAGTACTCAGCAAAGGCCTCCTCGCGCCGCCCCTGCAGCCACAAGGCATGCCCCAGGTTGAGGTGGTCGGTCCAGCGGCTGCGGCGCGCCTCGGCCAGCGAGCGATAGTACTGCTCGGCGCGGGCATACTTGCCCATCTTGAGTGCACACCATCCTATGGCTCGCTGCAGGGCTTTGGTGCCATTGCCCTCAAACTCAATCTTGAGCAGCAGGTTGGACGCTTCCTCCCAGCGCTGCAGCTTCATGTAGCAATAGGCCATCTCGTCGGTCAGGTCCTCGTCGGGGAAGTCGTGGCTCATGGTCTCGAGCTGGCCGGCGGCCGCGTTCCACTGGCCGAGAGCCTCGTAGCAACGCACGATGTCGTGGGCCGTGTCGGCATCCTCGTCGAGCAGCTGTGACTGGCTCAGCGCCTGCAGGGCCTCGTTCCACTGTTCGAGCGCCATGAGCGCCGCGCCCTTGTGGCGCAGCAGCGCTGCCGTGGCCGGCACCACGGGTTGCACGGAGTTGATGAGCACCAACGCCTCGCTGGCCTCGTCGAGCCACAACATGGCCTCCACGGCAGTGGACACGTCGTCGTAGGAGCTGAAATGTCCGTCGAAGAGGTGGATGAGCGGCCTGAGCAGCTGCGAGGCGGTGAGGCTGAACACATCCTCCATCTCGCCCACACAGGGCGATGCGTGGAAGATGCGGTAGAGCATCTGCGCGTAGTTGTTCCACGCATCCAGTCCACGGTAGCGCTCGGGCATCTCGTTGGCCTCCTCCAGCTCGCTGAGCTGCTCGGCCATGAAATCGGCCAGCCCGCCGCCACGCTTCTCCACGTAGTTGATCATGGCGACGTAAGAATAGCAGTCGGTGTCGCAGAAGTTGGACGCCTCCATGGTGCCCAGCGTGAGCTTGGGCGTGCCTTGGGCCTCGAGCGTCTCGCGCACGAAAGGCACCTTCACGCCGAAGGGGTACAGGTAATGCGCGATGTGGTCGAAGAACACGTTCATGTGGGCCACCATGCCCTGGAAGGTGGAGAAGTGGTGGTCGTAGCCTCCCTCGCGTATTTCGGCCAGCCGCTTGCCGTGGCGCATGAACAGGCGGGCCATCTTCTCGGACGTGGCATCAATCTTCACCACATTCACCTTTATTTGCGAATCCTTGTCGCCCTTCTCCTCGTCGCTGCCAAAGCGCTTGATGTGGCGCTCTATGACCTTGGTGATTTCGGGCAGGTATTCGTCCGACTTCTTGGCAACATTCTTCGTCATCGAAGCCCGTGTGAGGGCGTCGTTGAGCAATATGAGCTGCTCGTGGGGCAGCTTGCTGAAGAGGATGTCGTCCATGTCGCGACGTATGTCGGCAAAGAACTTGATGTAGCGCTCCCACCGTCGGCTAACGAGGGCAAGTCCCATCATGGTGCGTGCGCGCAGGTCCTCGTCGGCGGTGTGGACGTCGAGGCTCTGGCGTGCCAGCAGCAGCAAGGCTCGTATGCGCTCGGGCGAGAACACCTCCAGCGTGCCGAGGGTGACGGCTGAGGTGAGCGTGAGGCGTGCAAAGGTGTTGAGCCTGCCTATTCTCTCCGCCAGGTCGGCACCCACCCTCTCGGGCAGCGGCAGCGTCCACAGCATGCCGAAGCATGCATCGAGGGTCATGTAGAAAGGTTTGAAGCCCTCGCGCGACCGTGCGAGGCGTGTCATCTGCTCGTCGATGTCCTTGATGGAGAGCGGGTCGCGTTCGGTAAACTGCGCCAGGATGCGTGCGAAAGGTGTCAGCTTCTTCTTAATCTGCCATTTAAGTGCCGCACGTTGTTGCAGCTCTATAACCTTCTGCATCGTGGTGTCAAACGAGGAGTCGAAGTTGTCGTCGGTGCCGCCTTTGGCTATGAAGTGGAGCATGGCCTCGTAGTCCGAGCGCAGATGGCTGATGTCGTCGTTGTCCTTCGACGAGCGGTAGTCGGCGACGATGGATGCCGTCAGCGCCAGCGCGTCGAGAATGCGCCGCTCGCCTATGGCAGTCTCAGCCTGTTGGCAGATGGATGTGAATGCGTTGGGTTGCATGTGGGAGACTCAATATGTGGGTGGGGTGATGTTGCTGATGAGCGTGTCGGGGGTGTAGCCATCGCGCGAGCGGCCTCGCTGCTGCAGCCATCGCAGCGCCGCGTCGGCGTCGGCGCGGCGCACGCTGTCGAGGCGCGCAAAGGGCGGCAAGAGTGTGGCAAGGCTGTCGGCGAGGCTGTCGGGCACGTGGCACAGCTGCCGCAGCATGGACGGTAGGCTGTCGCGCCCGTCGGCGTTGAGGCGGGCGGCGGCGAGGTCATAGGCCCGGAGGCAGAGCGCCAGCTGCCGGCGCCGCGCTGTGTCGGTCATGGCAGGTGCTGCGGCCACGAATGCCGCGAGGCGTGGTTGCAGCTGGTGTGTTGAGAGGTGGCACTTGGCTCCGAGCAGCGTCATCTGCGTGGCGTAGGGTTCTGGCAGAAAGGCGGCATCCATGGTGCCGTTGATGAGCATGGCCGTGCGCACGCCCACGGCGTTGATCTGCGGGCGGAAGATGGCATCGCGCTCCATCGATGCCGTGTCGGTGAGGCGGTCGCTCCAATAGTCGGTGATGCTGTGGCGCGCCACGGCCACCATGCGTTCCCGCAACTGGGGGATGGTGCGCACACGGCCGCGGCGTGGGGTGACAAGGGCGAGGTCGCCGTCCACGGCCGCCACGGCAACGACGGGGCACGTGTCGGCCTGCTGGATGACGATGGCCCGTATGAGGTCGCTGTATGCGAGCATGACGTGGCCTCGAAGCAGCGCGGTGTCGATGTCGAGCTGCGAGGTGAGGGTGTGGAGGCGCACATCTACGCCCAAGGAGTCGAACATCCCGGTGCGCTGTGCGAAATGCAGCGGCAGACAGTCGGCCACGGGCATCACCGCGACGTGGAATGCTGCCGAGTCGCGGCGCGCCACCTCCTCGGCTGTGGGGCCGCCGGAGCCCTCGCCACAGGCGACGGGCATGAGCAGAAAGAGTAAGAGGCAAAGAAACAGAAAGACCCACCCCCTGCCCTCGCTGTGAAGAGGGGAGCTGTTACTCGTGTTGACGGATGACTGTTCCACAGGCTTTGGGTTGACAAGATTCGACTACGGCCGCTCCCCGCCTCGGAGGGAGGGAGCAGTTACTCGCGAGGTCTGAAACGTTCCGCTTGCTACTGGGGTTAGCAATTCCGTGGTTGGGTAACCGCTCCCTCCCCATGAGGGAGGGCGGAGGGTGGGTCAGGGGGGTATGCGCGAGGCGTTTAGCCCTTGATGGCAGCCACGCCGGGCAGCACCTTGCCCTCGATGGCCTCGAGCAGGGCACCGCCGCCGGTGCTGATGTAGCTCACCTTGTCCTCAAGACCGAACTTGTGCACACAGGCGATGCTGTCGCCGCCGCCGATGAGCGAGAAGGCACCCTCGGCAGTGGCCTTGGCCACGGCGTCGCCCACGGCACGGCTTCCGGCGCAGAAGTCGTCGCACTCGAAGCAACCGGCGGGGCCGTTCCACAGGATGGTCTTGGCGCCCTCGATGGCCTTGGCAAACTTCTCCTGGCTCTTGGGGCCTACGTCGAGGCCGTCCCAGCCGTCCTCGATGGCGTTGGAGGGGAACGTCTTGATCTCGGCGCCGGGCTTCACGCTGAAGGTGCCGAAGTCATAGCCTGTGCAGCACACGCTGTCCTCGGCCAGCACGAGCTCCACGCCGTTCTTCTTGGCCAGCTCCTCCACGCCGAGGGCCACGTCGAGCTTGTCGAGCTCCACGATGCTGTTGCCAATCTCGCCGCCGTGGGCTTTCATGAAGGTGTAGGTCATGCCGCCGCAGAGGATGAGCTTATCCACCTTGCCCAGCAGGTTCTCGATGATGCCGATCTTGGTGCTCACCTTGGAGCCACCCATGATGGCCACGAAGGGGCGCTTGATGTTGCTCAGCACGTTGTCAACGGCTGTCACTTCCTTCTCCATCAGGAGACCGAGCATCTTGCTGTCGGCGTCGAAGTAGTCGGCGATGACGGCCGTGGAGGCGTGGCGGCGGTGGGCTGTGCCGAAGGCGTCCATCACGTAGCAGTCGGCATAGCTTGCCAGCGTCTTGGCAAACTCCTTCTGGCTCTCCTTCATGGCCTTCTTGGCGTCGGCGTAGGCGGGATCCTCCTTGTCGATGCCCACGGGCTTGCCTTCCTCCTCGGGATAGTAGCGCAGGTTCTCCAGGAGCAGCACCTCGCCGGCCTTCAGGGCGGCAGCCTGGTCGGCAGCCTTGGCACAGTCGGGGGCAAACTGAACGTCAACGCCGAGGGCAGCGCTCACGGCGGGCACGATCTGCTTGAGCGAGAGCTTGGGGTTGACCTTGCCCTTGGGCTTGCCCATGTGGCTCATGATGATGAGGGCGCCGCCGTCGCCGAGAATCTTCTTCAGCGTGGGCAGTGCGCCGCGGATGCGGGTGTCGTCGGTGATGTTGCCGTTGCCGTCGAGGGGCACGTTGAAGTCAACGCGCACGATGGCCTTCTTGCCAGCGAATTTGTAGTCGTGGATTGTCATTGTTGTTGATAGATTTAAGTTGGTTTATTGATTGTGATATTGCGTGATTCCAGCATAGAGTGCTGCAAAGGTAGCGCTTTCCTGCGAGGCGTGCAAGGATTTAATAATTTTTATTATATATTATCCCGCAATCGCACCACCAAGACGCTGCGCTCAACCTATCTTGAAGTGTCAAGCGTCGCAAGCGCCGAGCGGGTCGCTTCGATACCTCGAAGAAAGAGTGACCCAACAGGCCCGCGGTTCATTAGCTGGCTGTTGCAGAGGGTAGAATGAGAATGGCGGACGCATCGGCATCAACGTCCTGCGGCGAGTTGCATCACATTGCGTGGCAAGCGGCCATGCTCGCCGCGGCATGTTGCATGCAACGCCCCGGGGCATTAGCCGCAAAGGCGCAAGGTTCCTTCAGCAAGCAGGGAGAAGGAAACGACGAGCAACCTATCAGAATTAATGTTAAGTAAGTGAGCATATTAATTTATATGATTATCCGCAAAGGACGCTGAAAGCGTCTCCGCTCAGGACTCGAACTTGTTCGCTTGGCTTGTCCAAGAGCCGCAGTGTCCGAAGGACCTGCGGACAGATAGCCATCGCAGACAGCACTCTGGAAGAGTGCCCCAACTGGGTGCAGATGGACGAC
>JAFSVI010000143.1 GCA_017445145.1 Bacteroidaceae bacterium
CGCAGGACAACCAGAACGAGCACTACTACCACGCCCTGCTCTACACGCTGCTCACCAGCTTCGGCGCCGACATCCGCGCCGAGGAGCCTACGGCCAAGGGACAGGCCGACCTGACGCTCGTCATGCCCAAGGGCATCTATGAGATGGAGATAAAATACGAGCACACGCCCGACGAGGCCCTGTCGCAGATTGACCGCAAGGGCTATGCCGAGAAATACCGACAGGACGGGCGCCCCGTCACCAAGGTCGGCATCAGCTTCTCGGCCCAGGAACGCAACATCACCGCCTGGAAGGCCGTGGCGCTCTACGACCCCGCAACGGCGGAGCCACAATAGCGGCGACAGCCTCACCACCACCCAACACACACAACCATGACAACAACCAACACCGACACCACCCGCCACGCCGGACGCGAGGCATGGGTGGACTGGATGCGCGTGGCAGCGTGCCTGATGGTATTCGTGGTCCACAGCACCGAACCCTTCTACCTCGGCGGCGAAGGGGCGCTGGTGCTCACGCCGTCCGATGCCGTCTGGGCGGCAGTGTTCGACACGGCCGTGCGCTCCTGCGTACCGCTGTTCATCATCGCCTCCAGCTACCTGCTCTTTCCCCTGCGCTACACGGCCGCCGAGTTTGTCAGGCGCAGGGCAGCACGCCTGCTGGCACCCTTCCTCATCTGGACAGCCGTCTATGCACTCGTCTGGGGCGACCCGGCCACCAACTTCCGCGACCTGCTGTTCAACTTCAACTACGCTTCAGGCCACCTATGGTTCGTGTATATGCTTGTGGGCATCTACGCCATCATGCCCATGCTCTCGCCGTGGGCCGAGCGCGTGGGGCGGCGCGAGCTGGAGGCGTATATGGCCATCTGCCTGCTCACCACCACCTTCCCGCTGCTGCGCGACTGGCTCGCCGGCGGCGAGGTCCACGTCATCTACGGCACCTCCGGCCTGCCACGCCAGGCGGTGTTTCCGCTGTGGGGTGAGTGCAGCTGGAATGCCTACGGCGTGTTCTACTATCTCTCGGGCTTCATGGGCTACGTGCTGCTGGGGCTGTACGTGCGCCGTTTCCTCGGCGTGTGGTCGTGGCGCCGCACGCTGGCCGTGGCGCTGCCTCTCTACGCCGCCGGCTTCGCCGTGACGTTCGGCGGTTTCCTGCGGCGTGTGCTGGCCACGGCTGGCGGGGTGTTTCCCGTGGGTGGCGCTGTGGATAAAGCCGTGTGGTGGGAGACTACGTGGACCAACGACACCATCGGTGTGGCCTTGATGGCCGTGGCTTGGATCCTGCTGCTGCGCAAGTGCTCATCAACAGGGCGTGTCTATCACTCGCTGCTCGTGCCCGTGGCCAACGCCAGCTACGGCATGTACCTCGCCCACCTGCTGGTGCTCGTGCCGGTGAGCAGCGCCCTGCGCGCGTGGCTCGGCACGGGTGCCGATGGCACACTGGGCCTGTGGACGACACCCGTGGAAATCACGCTCGCCGCCATCACAGCCTTCGTCATCGTGGCGGTGGCAGCGGTGGCGCTGCGGCGCATTCCGCGCCTGGGACGCTACATCATCGGCTGATGGCGGCGACGGCGTGCCTCAGTACTCCGTCTTGTCGGCCTTGAGCTGCCAAGTGCGGAAGGTGGAGAGCGTCTCGTCGCGCAGCAGCGGTATGATAGGCACCGTGCGGTTGGCCAAGGGGCGCTCCAGCTCCTCGTAGATGAAATCGTCGGCAAAGTTGATGTCGCGGGCATCCTTGCGCGTATTGCCATAGAAGATGCGGCCCAGGCGTGCCCAGTAGATGGCCCCGAGACACATGGGGCAGGGTTCGCACGTGGTGTAGATGTCGCAACCGCTGAGGTCGAAAGTGCCAAGGCGGCGACATGCGCTGCGGATGGTGTTCACCTCGGCATGGGCCGTGGGGTCGTTGTCGATGGTCACGGAGTTGCTGCTGCCGGCTATGACCTCGCCGTCCTTGACGATGACGGCACCGAAGGGGCCGCCACCGCGCTCCACACTCTCGTCGGCCAGGCGTATGGCCTCGCGCATGAAGGCTTTCTCTTGCTCGTTGGTATTCATAATGTGGGTTATAAAGATTTATGAGTTTACTTTCAACAGGTGCCTGTCGGTGCGCCCCGCGTTCGACCTCTGGTCGCTTCGACACTTCGAAGAAGGGGCAATGAGCCGGCCCATGACCGCACCCTGGGTTTGCCGATTGCAAGGCAATCACGCATTTTCATGCAGTTTCTTCAATTCAGGTGCAAAGTTAAGTTGCGGTTGACTCAGCGGAAGATGCCGTAGGCATCAGATAGGGATAGCCGGCCATACAGCCGTGCCGCAGGTACGGCGAAATGGCTGGCTACTCTTATCAAGCCCCTCTGGGGCTTCCCTTTATTCACTCAACACTCCTCACTTCTCACTCAGCACTCCTCACTCAGCACTCCTCACTCAGCACTGCCCGCTCCCGCAATCTCCTCGAGCAGCGCCACGGCTTGGCGCACCGACGTCACGTTGCGCACGAGCATGGAGCGCCGGCCGTTGACCTCGTTGAGCTGGCAGTCGGCAGCATGGGTGGAGAAATAGCCTATGACCTGGCCGAAGGCCGGCGACTGGAAGAAGGGTGAGTCCGCCTCGCGGATGAAGTACATGCGCATGCGGCCCTGCTTGAGCATGATGCGCTCGGTGCCGAAGTACTTGCCCAGCTGCCGCAGGCGCACCACGCGGATGAGCTCCTCGGCCTCGGGCGGGATGGGGCCGAAGCGGTCGCGCATGCGCTGGCAGAAGCGCTCCACGGCGCCCTGGTCCTGCAGACCGTCGAGTTCGCGGTAGAGGAGCATGCGTTCCGAGGCCCCCGGCACGTAGGCTTCGGGGAACGACATCTGCAGGTCGCTCTCGAGGGTGCATTCCTCCACGAAGGCCTCGCCGCTGGTGACCTCGCCGGAGGCCACCTGTGCGGCATAGAGGTCGCGGAACTCGTCGTTCTTCAGCTCCTTCACAGCCTCGGAGAGCACCTTCTGGTATGTCTCGTAGCCCAGGTCGGCGATGAAGCCGCTCTGCTCCGACCCCAGCAGGTTGCCGGCGCCGCGTATGTCGAGGTCCTGCATGGCGATGTGTATGCCCGAACCCAGGGCGGAGAAGTTCTCGATGGCCTGCAGGCGGCGGCGCGCGTCCTGCGGCAGCGATGCCAGCGGCGGCGCCAGGAGGTAGCAGAAGGCCTTTCTGTTGGAGCGCCCCACGCGCCCCCGCATCTGGTGTAGGTCCGAGAGGCCGAAGTTGTGGGCCGAGCAGATGATGATGGTGTTGGCGTTGGGGATGTCGAGGCCGCTCTCGATGATGGTGGTGGAGAGGAGCACGTCGTAGTCGTAGGCGGCAAAGGCCGTCATGGTGGCCTCCAATTCGGCGGGTGCCATGCGGCCGTGGCCCACGGCCACGCGTGCATCCGGCACATGCTTGCGCACGATGGTCTCGAGTTCCGACAGCTGCGAGATGCGCGGCGTGACGATGAACACCTGTCCGCCGCGGCTCATCTCGAAGCCCACGGCCTCGGCGATGACCTCGGGCGAGAAGGTGTGCACCTCCGTCTGTATGGGGTAGCGGTTGGGCGGCGGCGTCTGTATGACGCTGAGGTCGCGCGCCCCCATGAGCGAGAACTGCAGCGTGCGCGGTATGGGTGTGGCGGTGAGGGTGAGGGTATCTACGTTGACCTTCATCTGGCGCAGGCGTTCCTTGGTGGCCACGCCAAACTTCTGTTCCTCATCGATGAGGAGCAGGCCCAGGTCCTTGAAGCGCACGGCCTTGCCGATGAGCTTGTGGGTGCCCACGATGATGTCGATGCGCCCATCGGCCAGGTCGGCCAGGATTTCCTTGGTCTGCTTCGCGGTGCGGGCGCGCGAGAGGTAATCGACGCGCACGGGGAAGTCGCGCAGACGGTCGGAGAAGGTGTTATAGTGCTGGTAGGCGAGCACGGTGGTGGGCACCATGACGGCCACCTGCTTGCCGTCGGTGGCCGCCTTGAAGGCAGCGCGCACGGCCACCTCCGTCTTGCCGAAGCCCACGTCGCCACACACGAGGCGGTCCATGGGGCGTGCGCGCTCCATGTCGGCCTTGACGTCGGTGGTGGCGCGCAGCTGGTCGGGGGTGTCCTCGTAGAGGAAGCTAGCCTCGAGCTCGTGCTGGAGGTAGCTGTCGGGGCTGAACTGGAAGCCGCGCTCCTCGCGCCGCCGCGCATAGAGGCGTATGAGGTCGCGCGCTATGTCCTTGATCTTGGCCTTGGTGCGCTCCTTCAGGCGTTCCCAGGCGCCCGTGCCGAGGTGGCTGATGCGCGGCGGCTCGCCCTCCTTGCCCTTATATTTCGACACCTTGTGCAGGGCGTGGATGGAGACATACACCACGTCGTCGTGCTCGTAGGTGATCTTGATCATCTCCTGGAAGCTATCGCCCTGCGGCACGCGCACGAGGCCGCCAAAGCGCCCTATGCCGTGGTCGATGTGGACCACGTAGTCGCCGACCTCGAACTCCTGCAGCTCCTTGAGCGTGAGGGCCACCTTGCCGGAGCGTGCGCGGTCGGAGCGCAGGGCGTATTTGTGGTAGCGGTCGAAGATCTGGTGGTCGGTGAAGACGCACACCCTCAGCGTCTCGTCGGTGAAGCCGCCATGCAGCGTCCTATCGACGTGGGTAAAGGTGCCTTTCACCTCGCCGGGCTGGGCGTCGAGGATGGCCTGCAGGCGCTCGGCCTGCTTGGGTGAGTCGGCCAGGATGTAGATGGCATAGCGGCGGATGGCGTATTCGGCAAAGGCCGATGCCACGAGGTCGAAGTTCTTGTGGAAGAGGGGCTGGGGCGTGGTGGCGAAGGTGACAACGGCTGTGGCGCCGCGGCGCGACGTGGTGGCGCGTGGGTCCCCGCCGGCCGGAGGCTGCGCTGCGAGGCGTATGTGGCGCAGGGGTGCCATGCCCTGCTCGAAGGTGGCTCCGTCGATGAGCATGAGATTCCTGTCGAGGGTGTCGGCGCCGGGCGCCGCCACCTCGCGCTCCTCGATCTTGGCCTGCGAGGTGAAGCCCTCGTCCCAGATGCGCGCCACGCGCTCGGCGGCATAGTCCAAGTCGCGCGCCACGACGATGGTGTCGGGCGGCAGCAGGTCGGTGAGCGGCACGCGTCCCTGCGCCATGTCGGCGGCGTTGAGTTCGGGCACGAGCGTCACCTCCTCCCGGCTCTCGCGGCTGAGCTGGCTATCGACCTCGAAGGTGCGTATGCTGTCCACCTCGTCGCCGAAGAAGTCGATGCGGTAGGGGTACTCGTAGGAGAAGGAGAACACATCGACAAGGGAGCCGCGCACGGCAAACTGCCCCGGCTCATAGACGTAGTCCGTGCGCTGGAAGCCAAACTCCAGCAGCGTCTGCTCCACGAAGGGGATATCCACCTGCTCGCCACGGCGCAGCTGCAGCGTGCGCGCCGCGAGCGTCGTCTGCGACACCACGCGCTCGGCCAGCGCCTCGGGGTAGGTGACGATGCTCACGGCGCTGCCGATGCGCGCCAGCACCTCCGTGCGCAGGATCTCGGAGGCGGCGTCGCGCTGGCCGAAGCGCACGGCGCGGCGGAACGACGAAGGCAGGAGCAGCACGTCGCTCTCGCCCACGAGCTGCACCATGTCGTGGTAGAAATAGCCGGCCTGCTCGGCATCGTCGAGCACGAAGAGAAGCGGCACGGGCGGACGCTGGGCCGAGGCAAAGGCCAGCGGCGCCGCCGAGGCCTGCAGGCCTGCCACCACGGCGTGGCGGCGGTTGGTGTCACTAAGCACCCGCCCCAGTGCTTTCACACCGGGGTGGGCTGAGTAGAGTTGTCGGAGTTGGTCTATGTGCATGGGCTGTCGGGGTGGGTGCCCACTGCCGCCGCGGCGCTACAGCGGGTGGTACTGCACGAAGGCCTCCATGGCCTCGTAGGCCGCCAGGCCCAGGCTGTTGTATAGCTCGGCGGTGGCGTGGTTGCGGTCCTCGGCGCGCTGCCAGAAGAGGCGCTCGTCGTTGCCCAGGAAGGGTGCCGACTCCATCTGGCTGGCATGTTTGAGGATGGCGTTGCGCTTGGCGCGCAACTCCTCGGGGCTGATGGGCACGGCCATCTCGATGTGCTCGATCTCCCACTCGGCCCAGGCGCCGCGGTACATCCAGATGCGGCAGTTCTTGAGCCACTCGGCGCCGGCCTCCTTCTCGATGTCGATGGCGGCAAGCACGGCGTCGGTGCACACGCGGTGTGTGCCGTGGGGGTCGGCCAGGTCGCCGGCGACGAAGATCTGGTGGGGCTGCACCTCGCGCAGGAGGTTGAGCACAATCTCTATGTCGGCCTCGGAGATGGGGTTCTTCTGGATCTTGCCCGTCTCGTAGAACGGCAGGTTGAGGAAGTGGACGCGCTCGAGGGGTATGCCGCTGTACATGCTGGCGATGCGCGCCTCGCCGCGGCGGATGAGTCCCTTGACCTCGAGGATGTCGCGCGTGTCGAAGTCCTCGGGTTTCTTGCTGTTGATGAAGTTGATGAACTCGTCGTAGCGTGCGTTGATGACCTCGTCCTTGCCCTCCTCGAACAGCTCGTTGAAGCCCTTGGTGAAGTGCATGAAGCGGAACACCTCCTCGTCGCCCACGGCGATGTTGCCGCTCGTCTCGTAGGCCACGTGCACCTCATGCTTCTGCGCCACGAGGCGCTGCAGCGTGCCGCCCATGGAGATGACGTCGTCGTCGGGGTGGGGCGAGAAGATGACGACGCGCTTCTGTGCCGGTATGGCGCGCTCGGGGCGGTTGCTGTCGTCGGCATTGGGTTTGCCGCCCGGCCAGCCGGTGATGGTGTGCTGCAGGTCGTTGAAGATCTTGATGTTGACGTTGTAGGCCGAGCCGTAGATGGCCAGCAGCTCGCCCAGGCCGAACTCATTGTAGTCCTTGTTGGTGAGCTTGAGGATGGGCTTGCCCGTCTTCTGGCAGAGCCACACGATGGCCGAGCGGATGAGCTTGTCGTCCCAGTCGCACGAGGTGACGAGCCACGGGTGGCGTATGCGCGTGAGGTTGGCCGCCGAGCTGAGGTCCGTGACCACCTGCACGTTGTTGTGCATCTGCAGGAAGGTGGCGCTCTGCTGGTCGGTGATCTCGCCCTCCACGGCGCTCTTGATGACGTCGGACTTGTTCTCGCCCCAGGCGATGAGGATGATCTTGCGGGCCTGGCGTATGGTGCTCACGCCCATGGTGATGGCACACACGGGCACGTTCTGCTCCGAGCCAAACACCTTCACGGCCTCGGCGCGGCACGAGGGATCGAGCAGCACCAGGCGCGTGTGGCTGTTGCGCTGCGAGCCGGCGATGTTCATGGCGATGTTGCCCATGCGCCCTATGCCGAGCAGGCAGATGTCGATGCCGCCCATCTCCTCTATCATCTTCTCGTAGGCCAGGCAGTGCTCGGTGACGCGCTCCTGCGGCGTGGTGCCGTCGAGGGGGTAGATGTTCTGCGCGGGTATGTCCACGCGGTTGAAGAACTGCTCCTTGAGCTGCTGCAGGTTGCTGGCCACGGACTCGGGCGGCAGGGGATAGTACTCGTAGGTGAGGAACACCACGACATTCTGGAAGCTCAGGCCCTCCTCCCGGTGCATGCGCACGAGCTGGTTGAACACCTCGGTGAGCGTGGCACCGCCGCTGAAGGCCATGGTGCAGGCGCGTATCTCGCGCTGCTTCTGGCGGATGGTGGCGGCCACCTTCAGGGCTATCTCCAAGGCTCCCTCCTCGGAGGTGGCGTAGATATCGGTGGGCAGTTTCTCGAAACGGGTGAGCACGGAGCGCTCAATGTTGCCGCCGGGACGGTAGTAGCGCGGCGACACGCGGTCGAGTGTGATTTGTGAACTGAGGTTGGTTTTCATTGGGTTTGTATGTTATGTTAAGGTGGGTCACACAGCAAAGAAAGCGGTGCGCGACGGAGGGCACCCCCCAAGGGGTGGCCCCACATGCGCCGCTGTGCCGGCAGCCGCGGCGATGCGGCTCAGAAGTAGAAGCCCAGCCCCACCTTCAGCCCCACCTTGGAGGCTCCGGAGAAGTCGTTGAGGCAGATGTTGTAATACACCGCCGGCTGGATGGTGAGGTACTGGTTGACGAAGAAGGCGTAGCCCACTTCGGGGGTGAGGTATAGGTCGTCGTAGTTGTGCTTGGCATCCTCCATGTGGCCATACTCCAAGCCTAAGCCCAGGTAGATGCCGTTCTGCTCGATGTAGTAGCGGCCACCCACGCCCACGGTGATCTCGTTGAGGAACTTGCTGTACTCCTGGTTGTACTTCTCCAGCACCACGCGCTTCTGGTCGAGGCCGAAGCGGCCGAACAACAAGAAATTGCGCGCCACGAAGAAGCCGGCGGTGGCGTCGATGTCGAAGCGCAGCTTCTCCTGCTTGCTGTAGCTGATGCCCAGCCCCGAGAACGAGGCGTCGATGTAGATTTTCTTGGCTTCAAACTGCGCATTGGCAGTGAGCGTGCACATGGCCATGAGCAGGCCCAGTAGTGTCTTTTTCATACTTCGATATGTTATGAGGTTTATGTATATTGGCGATGTTACTCAAGTGAACGCACTGTTTTGCAGCACAAAGATACGACATTGGGCGATAGGCGGGACAAGACATTAACACAAAATAAGGCAAATTAACGTTTCGTGACGCACAGCAGGGCAATAAAGCCGAGGCACGGGCGACATCATCGCCGCGGGCGGCGAGGAGGCACGGGGTGGGAGGCGAGGAGGCAAGCCGCGGGAGGCGCGGAGGCACGGCGCGCCAATTGTGCAAACGCGGCGCGGCGACCTTGCATCATCGCCACGGCGCTGCACGCGCCTTCAGCCACACGCGAAGGCGCAGCGCCAAAGCAGCGGCAGCGGGGTGCGGCTGCGCGAAAACATGTTGTACAACATATTACGGTGAATTATCGCCCGCGCCGCGCACGCGTTAACAATATTTTGCGTAATTTTGCGCGTCATTTCGCGTATCCTAACACCCCCACCTATGTCCATCTGGATTATCTTCAAGCTTCTGGGTTCGCTGGCCCTGCTCATGTTCGGCATGAAGAGCATGAGCGAAGCCCTGCAGAAAATGGCAGGCCCCCAGCTGCGCCATGTCCTTGGCGCCATGACCACCAACCGCTTCACAGGCATGCTCACGGGCATGTTGGTGACGGCCTCCGTGCAGTCGTCAACGGCCACGACGGTGATGACGGTGTCGTTTGTCAACGCCGGCCTGCTCACCCTGGCCCAGGCCATCTCGGTCATCATGGGTGCAAACATAGGCACGACGCTGACGGCATGGATCATGTCGGCCGGCATGTCGTTCGACATCACCAGCGCCGTCTATCCGGCCTTCTTCCTCGGCATCATACTCATCTACCAGAAGAAATACCGCTACATCGGCGACTTCCTCTTCGGACTGTCATTCCTGCTGCTCGGACTGGGTACGCTGCGAGCCACGGGCGCGGAGATGCACCTCGGCGAGAACCAGGCCCTGCTGGGCTTCTTCGCCTCGTTCGACCCCAACTCGTTCCTCACCACGCTCATCTTCCTCGTGCTGGGCGGCGTGCTGACATTCTGCGTGCAGTCGTCGGCCGCCGTCATGGCCATCACGATGATACTATGCTCCAGCGGCGCACTGCCCATCTACCAGGGCATAGCCCTCGTCATGGGCGAGAACATAGGCACCACCATCACCTCCAACCTGGCGGCACTGTCGGCCAACACGCAGGCGCGGCGCGCCGCCCTGGCCCACATGTTCTTCAACGTGTTTGGCGTGGTGTGGATCCTGTTCGTGTTCCGACCCTTCGTGGATATGGTGTGCGGATGGGTGGGCTATGATGTCAACATGACCATCGAGAACGCCGGCACGGAGGCCTTCCTGGCCAACGCCGCGAAGCTCAACTTCGTGCTGGCGGCCTTTCACACGGCCTTCAACGTCATCAACACCTTTATATTAATATGGTTCATCAAGTACATCGAGAAGTTCGTGTGCTGGGTCATCAAGCCCAAGAAGGTCGATGACGAGGAGGACTTCCGCCTCCACTTCATCACCTCCGGCATCATGAAGACGCCCGAGCTCTCGGTGCTCGAGGCACAGAAGGAAATCGAGGCGTTCTCCGACCGCATGCAGCGCATGTTCGGCATGGTGCGCGAGCTGCTCACGCTATCCTCCACCGCCACCGGCAAGAAGAAGAACGACCAGGAGGTGGAATTCAACAAGCTCTTCACACGCATAGAGAAGTATGAGAGCATCTCCGACAACATGGAGCTGGAGATTGCCAACTACCTGGACCAGGTGTCCGACGCACACCTCTCCGACGACACCAAGGCCAAGATACGCGCCATGCTGCGCGAGATCTCGGAGCTGGAGAGCATCGGCGACTCGTGCTTCAACATGGCACGCACCATCTCGCGCAAGTACCAGGGCAAGGAAGACCACTTCATCACCAGCCAGTACGACCACCTGCGCCAGATGATGGACCTCACGGACCAGTCGCTCACACACATGAACAAGCTGCTGGGAGGCCGCAAGGAGGCCTTCGACGTGAACCGCACGTTCAACGTGGAGAACGAAATCAACAACTACCGCGCGCAGCTCAAGCAGCAGAACATCATCGACGTCAACAACCACGAATACACCTACGCCGTGGGCACGATATACATGGACCTGGTGAACGAGTGCGAGAAGCTCGGCGACTACGTGGTCAACGTCGTGGAGGCCCGCATGGGCACACGCCTGAAGTGAAAGCAAGGCCGCGAAGGAAAGGCCGCGGCGGAAAGGCAGTTATCACGTTATGACGTTATCACGTTATAACGCCACGACGTGACAACGTGACAACGTCATAACGCCATAACGCCACATCGCCACATCGCCACACCGAAACAACGAAATCATTTCAACCAACCCTCTTCATGTCACAACAGACACAACAAACCACACTGCGCGACAGCGCCGCCATGCGCTGGACGGCATTGCTGCTGCTGGCCCTTGCCATGTTCTGCAGCTACATCTTCATGGACATACTCTCGCCCATCAAGGACCTCATGCAGGAAACACGCGGATGGGACAGCACCGCCTTCGGCACCATGCAAGGCTCGGAGGTGTTTCTCAACGTCTTCGCCTTCTTCCTCATCTTCGCCGGCATCATCCTCGACAAGATGGGCGTGCGCTTCACCGCCGTGCTCTCGGCAGCGGTGATGCTCGTGGGCGCGTGCATCAAGTGGTATGCCGTGAGCGACGCCTTCACCGGCAGCGCGCTCGAGGCGTGGTTCACCGACAACCTCAACTACATCCCGCTCTTCGACGAACTCGGCGTGTCGCCATTCTACGGGGGCATGCCCGCCTCCGCCAAGTTCGCCGCATGCGGCTTCATGCTCTTCGGCTGCGGCTGCGAGATGGCCGGCATCACCGTCTCGCGAGGCATCGTCAAGTGGTTCAAGGGCCGCGAGATGGCCCTCGCCATGGGGTCGGAGATGGCGCTGGCGCGCCTCGGCGTGGCCACGTGCATGATCTTCTCGCCCTACTTCGCGCGCCTCGGCGGCGAGGTGAGCGTGAGCCGCTCGGTGGCCTTCGGCGTGGTGCTCATGTGCATAGCCCTCATCATGACGGTGGTGTATTTCTTCATGGACCGCACGCTCGACGCCCAGACGGGCGAGGCCGAGGAGAAGGACGACCCGTTCAAGGTGTCCGACCTGGGCAAGATACTCACCGACAGCGGCTTCTGGCTCGTGGCGCTGCTGTGTGTGCTCTACTACAGCGCCATCTTCCCCTTCCAGAAGTATGCCGTCAACATGCTGCAGTGCAACCTCACGCTCACACCCCCCGACGCCGACTCCTTCTGGGCCGGACCATCGGTGACCATCGTGCAGTATGTCATCATGCTCGTCGTGGCGGCGGCCGGCTTCGCCAGCAACTTCCAGAAGCGCGCCGCAGCACACTACACGCTGCTCGCCGTGAGCATAGCATCGCTCATCGTCTATTGCTACATGGGCTACATGCGCCAAAGCGCTGAGAGCATATTCGCCGTGTTCCCGCTCCTGGCTGTGCTCATCACCCCCATCCTGGGCTCATACGTCGATCACAAGGGCAAGGCAGCCACCATGCTCATCCTGGGCTCGCTGCTGCTCATAGCGTGCCACCTGACATTTGCCTTCGTGCTGCCGGCATTCAAGGACTCGCCCATTGGAGGCATCGCCATAGCATATCTCACCATCCTCGTGCTCGGAGCATCGTTCTCGCTCGTGCCGGCAAGCCTGTGGCCATCGGTGCCAAAGCTCGTCGATGCCAAGGTCATTGGCTCCGCCTACGCCCTCATCTTCTGGATACAGAACATCGGGCTGTGGCTCTTCCCGCTGCTCATAGGCAAGGTGCTCGACGCCACCAACCCCGACGTCACCGACCCCACGCAGTTCGACTACACCGCACCCCTCGTCATGCTCGCAAGCCTCGGCGTGGCGGCACTCGTGCTCGGCTTCGTGCTCAAGGCCGTGGACCGCCGCCGCGGACTGGGCCTCGAGGAACCCAACATCAAGTGATGAGCGCCCTGCGCCCGCAACATAAACAAAGAGAATTCCACCATAAGAACATGATACGCCACACAATAACAACGCTTCTGATTGCCGCCACGGCGGCAAGCGCACAGGCCCAGACGTGGACCGACATCACAGCATCGTGTATCGACGACCCCACCTACGCCCGAGGCAACTACGAGGGCTGGACGCTCGATGCCTGGTGGGTGGGGTCCACAAACACGCGCACCCACTGCCAGGAGTTCTGGAACGGCATGTGGGACTTCTACCGCACCGTGAAGGTGCCCGAGGGACGCTACCGCATCACCCTGCAGGGCTACTACCGCCCCGGCGCCTTCAGCAACACCGCCTGGCAGGCGCACGAGGACGGCACAGAGGTCATTGCCTGTGTGCTCTACGCCAACGACGACGCCACGCCCATGCAGAGCATCTACAGCGCCAGCAGCGACCACTCGCTGGGCGACTGCTGGCGGCACAACAGCGGCCCCGGCGGCCAGCAGCAGTACTACCCCAACGCCATGGAGAGCGGCTACCAGATGTTTCTCCAGGGCCACTACGTCAACACCCTCGAGACCAACGTCGATGCATCGCAGCAGCTGCGCCTCGGCGTGCGCATGGACGACTGGATGGCCTACGAGGAGAGCAACTGGGTGCTCTTCACCGGGTGGAAGGTGGAGTGGCAAGGCACAGAGGTGCGCGCCACCGCCATCAACCCCGCAACAAACGCCGTCACACTCGCCGAGGGCGAGGAACACCAGCTCACATGGACCGTGGTGCCCGCCAACACCACCTTCAAGGACGTGGCATTCGCCACGAGCGACGAGACCATAGTCAGCGTCACCCCCGAGGGCAAGCTCACGGCACATGCACCCGGCACGGCAACCATCACCATCACCATGCTCACCGGCAGCAGCACGGCCAAGGCCACCGTGGCCGTCACCGTGCGCCAGAGCAGCGCCACCGCAGGCTCCATCGTCATCAACGAGATCCAGGTGGCAAACCTCGACCAGTACCTCGACCCGTCGTTCAACTTCGGCGGATGGGTGGAGCTATACAACCCCACCAACAACTCCGTGACGCTGGCCGGCATCACCGTATCCGACAACAAGGGCAACACCATGCGCCTCGACAGCCGCTTCGGAGCCGTGCCGGCCCACGGCTTCCGCAACGTGTGGTTCGACCACTACACCGCCTGGTCGCCGCAGATGGTGCGCTTCAAGCTCGACGCCGACGGCGGCACCATCACCTTCACCGCCGCCGACGGCACACGCCTTGCATCGCAGCAATACCCCGCTTCCACACCGCGCACATCATACGCCCGCACCACCGACGGAGCCGACACCTGGGGCACCACCGACCAGCCCACGCCGGAGGCGACAAACAACGGGTCGCCATTTGCCACCACGCGCCTCACAGCACCCACCTTCAGCCACGCCGGAGGCATCATCACCACAGGCTCGCTCACACTGCGCATCACCAAGCCCGCAGGCTCCACGCTGCGCATCACCACCGACGGCACCACACCCACGCTCACCAACGGCCAGACAAGCGCCAACGGGCAGCTCAACATCAGCGAGTCAACAGTGGTTCGCGCGCGCGTATATAAAGAAGGTATGATAGCAAGCCCCGTGGCAACACGCACATTCATCTTCCGCGACCAAGACTACACGCTGCCCATAGTGGCCATCACTGCCGACGAGGAGGGCCTCTTCGGCGACGACTACGGCATCTTCGTGCAGGGCAACGGCAACGGACGCCCCGGCAACGGCCAGGACGCCGCCTGCAACTGGAACATGGAGTGGGACCGCGCCGTCAACATGGAGTTCATCACCGCCGACGGACAGAGCGTATTCAACCAGGAAGTGACCATCGAGGCAGCAGGAGGATGGAGCCGAGCGTGGTCGCCACACTCGTTCAACATCAAGGCCAACAAGGTATATGAGGGCGCCAACCGCATGGAGTACCAGTTCTTCCCCGACATGCCATACCTGCGCCACAAGGCACTGAAGATACGCAACGGTGGCAACGACACACAATGCCGCATCAAGGACGTGGCCATACAGGAAGTGGTGCGCACATCGGGCCTCAACGTGGAGACACAGGGCTACCGGCCCGTGCACGTGTTCTTCAACGGACAGTTCTACAGCACCCTCAACCTGCGCGAACCCAACAACCGCAACTACGCCTACACACACTACGGCATCGACACCGACGAGCAGGACCAGTGGAAGATGTCGCCCGACAGCGGCTACGTGCAGCAGGTGGGCACCCGACAGGCGTGGGACAACCTCGTCAGCCTCTCCGCATCGGCCGACAACCCATCCACCTACGAGGCCATACGCCAGGTGCTCGACATCGAGAACTACTGCAACTACATGGCCGTGATGCTATACATCGGCGGCACCGACTGGCCGCAGAACAACATCAAGGGCTTCAAAGCATGGCAGGACGGCAAGTTCCGCTTCGTCATCTTCGACACCGACGGCGCCTTCGCCGCCACGACATCGGTGTTCACCACCTTCGCCGGCAAGCAGCACTACACCTTCGACGCGCTGCGAGGCGCCGAGGAGCGCTACCGCTACGGCACACGCCTCACCGATGAGATACAGTTTGTCACCCTCTTCCTCAACCTCCTGAAGAACCCCGACTTCGCAAAGCAGTTTGCCGACCAGTTCTGCATCGTCGTGGCAAGCGTGTTCGAACCCACACGAGCACATGACGTCATCGACCGCCTCGTGGCGGAGATGACACCGGCACGAGGGCTGTGGGGTCCGTGGGGTGGCGACTGGGGCACACCCAACAACACCGCCAACCAGGTGAAGAGCGCACTGTCAGCCAACCGCCAGACGTCGCTCATCAACGCCATGAACAACTACCTGCATATAGGCACGCAGACACTCGTCAGCATCAATGCCAACGCCGAGGGAGCAGGCATACGCATCAACGGGCTGCCAGTGCCCACAGGCTCATTCAGCGGGCGCCTCTTCGCACCTGCCAGCATCAGCGCCACGCCACCGCCGGGATACCGCTTCGCGGGGTGGTCCACCGACGGCACCACCGTGGCCACCACCGACTCGGCCTACGCCATACCCGCCAGCGGCATACTGCACCTCACAGCCATCTTCGAGGCGTTCACCTCAACCCAGCTCGCCGCCAGCGACGCACGCCCCGTCAAGGTCAACGAGGTCAGCGCCGCCAACGACATCTACGTCAACGACCTCTTCAAGAAAAACGACTGGATAGAACTCTACAACACCACCGACCAGCCCATCGACGTGGCAGGAATGTACCTCTCAGACCACGCCGACCAGCCACGCAAATACACCATCGCCGCCTCGCCAACGGCATCAACCATCGTGCCTCCCCACGGCACACTCGTCGTCTGGGCCGACAAGCTGCAAGGCACATCGCAGCTGCATGCCGACTTCAAGCTGGCCGACGAAGGCGGCGAGGTGGTGCTCACAGCCGCCGACGGCACCTGGGCCGACACGCTCTACTACTGCGCCCACGGACCACTACAGAGCGTGGGCCTCTACCCCAACGGAGGCAGCGAGCTTTACGTCATGCAGCGGCCCACCATCGGCGCGGCCAACACCGTGACACTCGACGACACACCGTGGCACGAGCCTATCCACAAGCCCGTGGGCGTACAGACACCCGACATCGCCACCACCACAGCACAACCCGTCTATGACCTCGCCGGACGGCGCCGCGGCACCACCGACGACATCGACGCGCTGCCACGCAGGGCTGTATATGTCAGCCGCGGACGAAAGATAGTGAGATGAGCAGCATGACAGCATCCATCAGATCGCCATTCACACACTGGTACTGCCGATGGGCAAAGCGCGCGGCCGACATGGCCCTCGCCGCCATGCTGCTGCTCACCATATTCCCCCTGGCATACGCCATAGTGGCCATTGTGGTGAAAACCACGGCGCCAGGGCCTGTGATGACCACCGAGGACGTGCGCACACTCAACCTCGCCACCATGCACCACGAGCGCCACAGCCTTTGGCGCTTCCGCATCAAGCCCAACAGACTCGTCAGGGCAACACACCTCGACCGGTGGCCACGACTGCTCAACATACTCGTGGGAACAACGTCATTCGTCGTGCCACCAACATCGCCGGCGGCAACATATCGCTATCTCACTAAGTGGTTGCCAGCCAAAGACGGCAAGTGCGGACTGTGATACGGCATGAAAACGCAAAAAAATAGAGTTAAAATATCTTAAAGCGGCGCCACTTTCATCAAATTAATGTACCTTTGCGCGTGAAATTCTGTTACTATATCCTTGGCTTATGCCTTTCGGCATTAACAGCCACCATTTTAGCACCCACAACATGCTTGGCGCAGGGCTACGACGAGTACCTGCTGGCAAGGGAGCTGAATGATGAGGGATTCGAGGATATCAAGCTGGCCATCTGTGGAGACACAATGGTTGCCATGTTCGAGGACAGGGCTCACAGGGGCACCTTCCG
This sequence comes from Bacteroidaceae bacterium, assembly GCA_017445145.1. GTDB lineage: Bacteria > Bacteroidota > Bacteroidia > Bacteroidales > Bacteroidaceae > Physcousia. Next base: position 17,004 of record JAFSVI010000143.1, read on the forward strand.
AGGAGCGGCAACGGCCATCAGGCAGACAGCGCAGCGCCACGACGGGATGCGACACTTCGTCCTGGTGCTCACAGAGTACAGAATGCCTCAGCTGTGCGTCCGCGCCTCCAAGCGTGAAGGAACATGGGACGTCAGCGTGGACCGCGACATGAAAGATCCCATACAACGGCTGCGCACAACCGATGCTCTGTTCCCCTCTACGGGGCGGCTCGACATCACCGTGCACCCCATGGTGAGCCTTGTCAACAACAAGCTGGACCACTTCTTCGACTGGGCGGTGCGCATAGCACCCGCATTCGCCATGACGCTATGGCCCGGAAGCCGACTCACAGTGCAACCCATCTTCCCCATCGCCCACAACCTGCCCGACGACGACCACAAACGCTTCATACAGCCCGGATGTGTCAACCTGCAACAGCAGTTCGTCATCAACAAGCGGTGGCAAGTGAACGCAGCAATAGGAACCTTCTTCCCCGAAAGATGGGGCCTGCAGGCAAGGGCAACGTTCTACCCTACGCGCAACCTCGCCCTCTACGTCGATGGAGGCGTCACGGGAACGGTGTGCTACTCCAAGCTCGAACACTTCCGCTTCTACAAGCTCAGCCGCATCAACGCCATGGCAGGACTCAACTACTACGAGCCGCGAACAAAGCTGCAGATGCAGCTCGCCGGAGGGCGCTTCCTCTATGGCGACTACGGCCTCCGGGCAGACATCACCCGCCACTTCTGCGAATACACCGTGGGCGTGTATGCCATCTACACCGGAGGAGAGACCAACGGAGGATTCCACTTCTCGGTGCCCGTGGGAGGCAAGCGGCAGAAACGCAACGGACCCGTCAGGCTGCGTCTGCCAGAATACTTCGGCATGGAGTACTCAGCCAACTCGTGGTTCAAATACTATCTTGAGCGGATGGGCCAGACATACACCACGCAACCCGACGCCACACGCTCAGACCACTTCTGGCAACCGGCATTCATCGAGGAGTATGTGCGACGCACGCTCAACGAAGGCTTCGACCTGAGCAAGGCGGAAAAAGCAACATTCAAACCATAATAAGCATCTATTCATTCACCAATTATTATCAACAATTTTCACACACAATGAAAAAGTTTCTTCTTTCTCTCGGCATCATGGCCACCATCTTCGGTGCTGTGAGCCTCCAGTCCTGCAGCAAGGACGATGACGAACCCACGGCTGAGGTCGTGAAGGTTAGCCCCACAGTGGCCCTCAACAAGATTGCAACTGAGGCCAACGCACAGGAGGGTACAACAGCCACAGTGCAGGGTGAGACCGTCGTTGTGACAACAACCAACGCCGACGGCACGACGACCACCACTACCTATTCCTACGCTTACACCGTCGATGGTCAGACCTACACCACGGCTGCTGCCCTCCAGGCTGCACTCGCTGGCAAGACTGGCACCGTAACCGTCGTCACCACACTCCTCGCCGACGGCGTCTCCACTGGCAAGACATCGACCTCCACGCTCGTTATCACCGAGACCTCCTACACCGGCACTATCACCGTGCCCACCATCACAACGGAGAACTCCACCGTCACCCCCAGCAGCCCCTCACACTCCGGTGGCGGCGCCGCTTAATAGCAAGGTAATAACAAGACACACACATCAGATAGAGCATGGCACCGCACGCGTGGTGCCATGCTTTTTTCAATCCCTACGACAGTGGAACACAACATACTAACCACCGTGAGCCAAGCCTTGGACCAGGCAGGATTCGCCAAGGAGGCACACCTCGGAGTGGCGCTCAGCGGCGGAGCCGACAGCGTGGCACTATTGATGGCGCTACAACGCTGCGGCTACAACGTGGAGGCCCTGCATTGCAACTTCGAGCTGCGGGGGCGCGAGAGCGACGCCGACGAGGCCGCATGCCGACGCCTCTGCCGCAACGAAGGCATTGCGCTGACCGTGAAGCATTTCCGCACACGGGCCTACGCCACGCGCCAGGCCATCAGCATCGAGATGGCGGCGCGCCAACTGCGCTATGCCTGGTTCGCCGAGATGGCCGAGGCCCACACCCTCGACGCCGTCTGCGTGGCCCACCACCGCGACGACAACGTGGAGACCATGCTCCTCAACCTCATACGCGGCACCGGCATCCATGGCCTGACAGGCATGGACATGCTCACACGTCGCGACGACGGCCTCTGCATCGTGCGACCGCTGCTCGACGTGGCGCGCGCCGACATAGAGCTGTGGCTGCGGGAGCAGGGCCTGACGTGGCAAACCGACTCCACCAACCTGCAACCCGATACCGCCATGCGCAACGCCATACGCCTCAGGCTGTTGCCGCTCATGGAGACCATGAACCCTGCCGTGAGGCAGACACTGGCCGACACCATGCGCCGCCTCGGCGATGCGGCCACGCTCTACGACGAAGCCGCGGCACGCGCCAAGGCCGAGGTCACAACAACTCAAGGTGCATACACCGCCATCGACATTCAGGCCCTGCTGCGACAGGCTGCACCGGCCACAGTGCTCTTCGAGCTGCTGAAGCCCTACGGATTCAACGCCGACGTCGTGGCCGACATAATGGCGCACATCCACGGACAGCCGGGCCACGTGTGGCAGGGGAGCCGCGGGGCACGACTGCTGCGCGACCGCGGGCGGCTGCTCATCGACGACGCCACCTCCGGTAGCGCGCCAACGGCCACCGACATGCCGACGGCACCGGCCGTGCTGCCACTCGAAGGACGCCTCAGCGTGGGCGGCGTCACCATAGCCGTGAGCCGCCAGGTGGTGGATGTGGAGTTTGCCATCCCGCGCCAGGGCGACGTGGCATGCTTCGACATGAGCGGACTGCAGCTGCCACTCACCGTGAGGCGCGTGCAGGAAGGCGACCGCTTCCGCCCCTTCGGCATGGAGGGCACACGACTCGTGAGCGACCTCCTCACCGATGCCAAGGTGTCGCTCTTCGAGCGCGAGCGACAGATGGTGGTGCTCAGCGCCGACGAGATAATATGGGTCGTGGGGCGAAGGGCGGCGGCAGGCCACGAGGTGACGGCGGCCACACGCCATGCCATGGTGCTACGACGCGTGCAGTGAGGCCCGCCGCACGCTACACCTCGAGAAGCATGTCTTCGAGGTTGGCGCCGGGAGGCGTCATCGGCAACACGTCATCCTCCTCGCGCACGCCACACTGGAGCAAGAAGGGTCCCGGCGTGGCAAGCATCTCATCGATGGCGCCGCCAAGCTCCTCGCGCTCCGTCACCGTGCGGGCCGGGATGTGGTAGGCGCGGGCAATGAGCTCGTAGTCGGGGTTGGCCATCGGCGTGAACGAGTAGCGGTGATCCCAGAACATAGCCTGCCACTGCCTCACGTTGCCAAGGAAGTTGTTGTTAAGGAGGATAATCTTCACAGCTGCACCCTGCTCCATGATGGTGCCAAGCTCCTGAATGGTCATCTGCAGACCGCCGTCGCCAACAAAGAGGCACACCGTGCGCTCAGGAGCACCAAACGTGGCGCCGATGGCGGCAGGGAGGCCAAAGCCCATGGTGCCGCAGCCGCCGCTGGTGACGATGCTGCGAGGCAGCGAGAACTGGAAGTAGCGCGCGGCAAACATTTGGTTCTGGCCGACGTCTGTCACGAGCACGGCCTCGTGGTGGGTGGCCTCGCTCACGGCACGCACCACCTCGCCCATGAGCAGCGGACCCTCGGCAGGATGAATGGCCTTGCGGATGACTTTGTTGTACTCGCGCTCGGCGTAGGGCGCGAAGCCGTCGATCCACGCCTTGTGGGTGGCGGGTTCTATCAGAGGCAGCAGCGCCGTCAGCGCGGCGCGACAGTCGCCCAGCACCTTGCAGTCGGGGTGCACGAGCTTGCCCATCTCGGAGGGGTCGATGTCGAAATGTATGACCTTGGCCTGGCGGGCGTAGGTCGAGAGATTGCCCGTCACACGGTCGTCGAAACGCATGCCGATGGCCACGAGCACGTCACACTGGTTCGTCATCACGTTGGGACCAAGGTTGCCATGCATGCCAAGCATGCCCATGTTAAGAGGGTGGTCGCTCGGCAATGCCGACAGACCAAGCAGCGTACAACCTGCGGGCAGCTGCGCCTTCTCCAGCAAGGCGCGAAGCTCGGCCTGAGCACCGGCCAGCTCAACACCCTGGCCCACCAGCACGAAGGGTTTCACTGCGTTGTTGATGAGACGCGCCGCACGCTCTATGTGCTCCATATCCACCTTGGGGGCCGGAACGTAGGAACGGATGAAATCCACATGCGCGGCAGCATACTCCACCTTACCCACCTGAGCGTTGCGGGTGAAGTCGAGCACCACAGGGCCCGGACGGCCGCTGCGAGCTATGAAGAAAGCGCGGCTCACGGCCCACGCTACATCTTCGGCACGACGGATCTGGTAGTTCCACTTCGAGATGGGCTGCGTCATGCCCACCACGTCAACCTCCTGAAAGGCATCAGTGCCAAGCGTGGAGGCACTCACCTGACCGCAGATGACAACGACGGGAGTGCTGTCGATCATGGCATCTGCCACGCCCGTCACGGTGTTGGTGGCACCGGGACCCGACGTCACGATGGCAACACCCACCTTGCCGCTCACGCGGGCAAAACCCTGGGCGGCGTGGACAGCACCCTGCTCGTGGCGCACGAGCACGTGGTTCAAGTCGGTGCGGTGGTCGTAAAGGGCATCATATACGGGCATGATGCTTCCGCCGGGGTAACCGAAGAGGGTATAGACACCCTCCTCCAAGAGCGAGCGCATCAGCGCCTCGGCCCCACTGATGAGCTGCGATTGTGGCTGGCTGTTCATTATTGTGATGTGCGTTGATAAAGCGGCGCAAAAGTACGCAAAAACGATGAATATAGGCGCGATTTTACATACAAAATGCTGCATAAACGCCTTTTTTTGCCTTAGACGAGCAAAAAAACACCAAAAAGTTTTGCAGATTCTGCGAAAACACATACCTTTGCACCCGCAAAACGAAGGCTGAGACCATGGCCACGACGTACAAGTGGAGCGGACACGATGCCCAAGTGGAGCCAAAAACCAACATGGTGACTATAGTTCAGTTGGTTAGAGCGTCAGATTGTGGTTCTGAATGTCGTGGGTTCGAGTCCCACTAGTCACCCCCAGAGGAATCCCCGCACA
>JAFSVI010000144.1 GCA_017445145.1 Bacteroidaceae bacterium
AAATATATTGATTGGTATAACAATAAAAGACTAAAATTGAGGTTAAAAGGAATGAGCCCGGCACAATACCGAGCTCACTACTATAGAGAGTTGAATAATTAATGTTTAATTTAATGTCCAACTTTTCGGGGTCACATCACAACTGGCATATCCTCTTTTTTTGTACGTACTCTTAGGAGGCAAGCACTCTTAGAAGTACATCTCGTAGCAGCTGTGGTGTAGTTGTGCCTTTGCCCCCGCGATAGTAACATTGCCGCTGTCGCTTTTGGTGGGAAGGTTACACTTCTTCGAGTGCTTACGCCCATGCCGTGCATACAAAAAACCCGGGCGTCGGGATGTCGAACGTCCGGGTGAAGATGAGGGAAGGCCGCGGAGAGTGACGTTGCGTGCCGCGGCGAGTGAGGATGGTTGCCGCGGCAAGTGACGCTGGGCGCCACGGCGGCGAGGGTGTGGGTCATAGACAAGCCCTTACAGCAGCGACGATGATGAGGGCATAGGTGCCCGCCAATACGTCGTCGAGCATCACGCCCCATCCGCCTGGCATGCGGTCGAGGCGTCGGCAGCCGAGGGGTTTCCACATGTCGATGACGCGGAAGAGGGCAAAGGCCAGCCACGCCAGCCACCAGGTGTCGGCTCCCGCCGGTGCGGCAAGCAGGGGGATCCAGGTGCCCACGAACTCGTCGATATTGACCGTGCGCGAGTCGTGGCCCCAGTAGCGCTCCATGACGCCCGACGTCCACACGCCGACGACGGTGGTGACGACGATGAGGGCCATCGTGGCCCAAAACAAAGCGGTGGGTGCCAAATGCTGGTACATGAGCCACCACACGCCCAGCGCCACGAGGGCGCCAGCCGTGCCGGGCGCCACCGGCACGAAGCCCGAGCCGAAGCCCGTTGAGAGCACCACGTGGAGCCACGGTGCCTGGCCTAAGGGATGTGAGTTGTTGTCTGACATTATGTGGATGGGCAAGATGAGCACACAAATAGGGCGCAAAGACGCTATGGTGCAAGGTGTTTAGTGAGTATCTGGGATAGTACTACCAGCATGACCGCGACGCGGTCTTCTTTCAATAGTCGGGGGCGCAAAATAGCCCCCAGTGCATCGTCGGGAATATATCGCCCCCCGTGGGGGCCAGCTGCCAGGGCACTCCTTGCAGAGTGCATAGTTGGGCTGGTTGCCATCCGCAGGTACTCGCTGCGCTCGTGCCTGCGGTTCTCCGAGGTGGCGGTGCGTTCATCTGTTTAGGATGTGGCATTGTGTCATAATCCGGGTCTATTAAGGGTATTGCAGATGTCATCGGCCATGGCGTTGAGAGCCACGCACTCAGGGCGGGTGATGTGGCGTTTGCCCTCGTCGTAGGGCCAAGGGCTGAGGATGAGCACACGGCCGGCAGCACAGGCGTCGAAGTGGGCATCTGAGGGTTTGTAGTAATCGCGGAAGCCGTTGTCGGCGAGGAGGATGAAGGGGTGCTTCTCCTGCAACAGCACCTGCATCACGCGCTTCTCCTGCGGGGAGATGAAGGGCGACACCATCAGCGTTCTACTGCGCGCCAGCAGCACACGGCTGTTCATGTAGTCGCGCAGGGGCTTGTCGTCGCCGTGTTCTGCGGCTTTCACCATCGTGCTGCGCACATGGACTGTGGCATACTCGCCGCCCTGCAGCAGTGCCACATTACCCACGCCGTCGAACTTGCGGTTGCCGATGCATATATCCTTCTGCACGCGGAAATAGCCGGGCTTCAGGCGCTTGGTAGCCAGCCGCTGGGGGTTCATCTGGACATAGTGGATCATCGTTTGCAGCTGCCCCCGGCGCGACAGGGGCCGGATGAAGGGGCGCTCGGTGAAGATGGGGAAGGGGTAGCTGCCGGCGGCGGCAGGGGCGAGGCCGGCGGCTGTGGCGGCAGGGGCGAGGCCGGCGGCTGTGGCGGCAGGGGCGAGGCCTTTGTTCATTGTTCCCGAATTAAATTCGGGAGCAACGGACGAAGGAGTGGGAGAGGCGAGCGCCCCGGAGAGGGAGGATGCCCCGGCGAGGGAGGATGCCCCGGCGAGGGAGGAACCACCGGCGAGGGCGGAAGCCCCGGCATTGGGGGGCGCGAGGGAGAGGGTATAGGCCCGGCCGAGCTTTTTCACGCCCTGCCAGTAGCCGCGGATCACGCTGCGGATGCTCGTGTCCATGGGGCGTGTCACGTGGATGACAGCATGCAGGTGGTCGGGCATCAGGCAGAACTGGATGATGCGGACAGGAGGATAGAGCCTGCACATCACATACAGCTCATCCACCACGGCATTGCCCAGTGGGGTGCGCACGACGTGTGCTTGCGAGGGGTCGCCCCCCGGAATCGCCAACGTCCCGAGCAACGGCTGGCGTGAGGGCACCGTAAGCGTGACATGATACACGCCGATGCCCTTCCACGCCGTTCCGGGCTCCTGCCAATGCCATTTGTCCTGCTCCATTGTTGAGCTTGGCTATTCTGCGAGCGGCAGGCGGAAGATGTTGAGGGATAGGGGCTGCACAGTGAGGTCTATGTGGTCGGCGGCGGGGTTGTCCATGTGTCGCGTGACGGGAGCCACATTGAGCTGTCGGCGCATGTCGTTCTCGTCGGAGCCACGTTCGGAGGCGAGCTGAATGAGCTGTGCCACGCCGCGGCCGTTGCGAAGGCGCAGACCGTTGAAGGCTATCTTCGCCGGCATAGGCTCTGACGTTGGGTTCACGACCTTGAGGATGAGGGTGTGCGAGGCATCGTCGATGGTGGCATCGGCGTAAATGGCCTGCCGCTCTGGCAGCGCCACCTCATGCTTCAGCTCCCCGTCGAGCAGACAGCGGGCTGTGGTACCCTCAACCTGGATCTCGACATCATACCAGCGACCGTCCTCGAGCTTGCCGGGTGTTGCGGCGAGGGTGTTCTTGGCGCCGTCGGCCATGTGCTCCACGGCATGCTGCGTGTTGCCCCATCCGCCGAGGTTCCACCAGATGAGGTTCTCCTCGTCCTTGGCGCCGAAAGCTATGATGAAGCCCTCATTGCCTTCGAGGCGCCGTGCCTGCAGTGTGACGGCATAGCGGTCGCCGAGGTCGGCCGTGTTGAGCAGCACAGAGCCTTCGGCACGGAGGTTGTTCTGGCGGATGAGTGGCGAGGTGGGCTGGCGCAGCATGTCGTCGTTGGCAACGGCAGGGTCGATGGGTGTGGGAGCCGTGTATGGCAGCACCTCCCATTCGGCCCGGCTGCCGCCTTCGCCCGTCAGCCCTTGCCACTTGTCGAGCGGTATGGCGGCATAGGCCGGAGCGGCATCGCCGGCGGCTTTGCTGGCCTTTTTGCCCTTGGCCGGTGTCGGGGGAGCCGGCAGCGGGTCGAGTCCGCGCACGGCAATGTTGCGGAACTCAGCCTTGGTGCCCCAAGTGCTGAGGCCGATGTGGTGACCGATGGTGGGCTTGACGATGCCACCACTGACGGCCACCGGCACCGTGCGGTTGCCGATGTTGTCGGCCATGAGCTTCTGCACCCAATAGGATGGTGTGCCAAAGCTCTCGGCGGCGTTGAAACGAATCATGTCGGGACGCCAGGCGGGGTTGTGCTCGTTGACGAAGATGGGGGCATAGCTGCCCATGCACACTATGTCGGAGTTACGCTCCAGGCCCAGCATGTAGATAGCCTCGCCGAGGGCTGCGGTGAGGTGGCCGTTGACGCCGAAGCCCTGTGTGACGGCATACTCGCCGATGTATATCTTAGGCCCGCGGCGGTCGTAGCTGTCGTATTTGCGGTAGTTGTGCTCGAACCACGACGGCGAGCGGTAGTAGTGCTCGTCGAGGATGTCCACGGGGTGCTCAGAGCGCCACGAAGGTTCGTCGGTGCCCCACGCCTCCACGTTGCCAATGACCTCAATGTCGGGGTAGCGGGCCTTGATGGCGCGGTAGAACTGTATGTAGCGGTCGAAGTAGCGCTCGCTCTGGTCCTGATTGGTGTCGAAGTGGAAGTTGGCGTTCTCGTTGCCCACCTCCAGCAGGCGCAGACCGAAAGGCTCGGGATGGCCGTTGCGTGCGCGTTCGGCCCCCCAGCGGGTGGTCTTTGCGTCGCCGTTGGCATACTCAATGGCGTCGAGCGCCTCCTGTATGTAGTCGTCGAGCTGGTCGTGGGGTTGCAGCCATCCATGGCCCAGACCCACGTTGACCACGAAAAGCGGCTCTGCGCCGAGGTCCTCGGCCAGCTGCAGCATCTCGTGGTAGCCGAATCCGTCGGTGATGTTGTAGCCCCAGTTCACGCTGAGGTGGCCCGGCCGCTGCTCGATGGGGCCGATGGTGTTGCGCCACACGAAGCGGTTCTGCAGGTTGTTCTTGGGCGACGTCTGCCCCTCCACGTAGCATCCGCCGGGGAAACGCATGAACTTGGGGTGCAGCGCCTCGAGCATCTCGGCCAGGTCAATGCGGCAACCGTTCTTGCGGCCCTTGTAGGTTGGCGGGAAGAGGCTCACCACGTCGAGGGCGAAGGTGCCGGGAGCAGAGAAGGTGAGCGTGAGGGCACCTTCGGGACACGACCCCGTGGCCGTGACCTGCACGTTGTCAATCTTCTGCCACTGCCCCGCCTTGAGGCGCAGTGGCACTGCCGAGTGGCCCAACGGTGTGCCGTCGGGAGCTGTGAGGCCCACGTTGAGGGTGCCCTTGTAGGCAGCATCCGAGCGGATGAAAGTGGAGAAGGCGTAAGCCGTCTGCTGGCGGAAAGCCATGCCCCAATAGCCACCATTGGTCACGCCGCCGCCGGCAGCGCCCACACTGAGACGCAAGGCTCGCGTCTGTGCGCTGTTGAGCATGTCGCGGGTGGTGAGTTCGGCCTTGGCGCCGCCCACGGCCTTCCAGGCCACGGCCTCGGCGTCGTCGTCCTCGAAGGAGCGGTTCTGCACCAGTTCGGCATAGAGGCCGCCGTCGCCAGCGTGGTTGATTTCCTCGAAGAAGATGCCATAGAGGCGTGGGCTCACAGCCACTCCGGGCTGTGTGGCATCGACGGTGATGGTGGTCTGTGCGCTGGCGTGCGGGGTGGCAAGGGCCAGCGCTGCCATTGCAGCAAAGATTGAATTGCGTGTCATTTGTTGGTTGATTATCATTGATGTATGTTATACTGTTAATAACTACCTTCAACATCAAACCCCACCTCGCGGGGGTCGAGGGTGGCCACCACGCGGTCCTCGCCGTCGGCATCATGGCTCACGACCACGGCCACGGCGTTGCCCACCATGAGGTCGGCGCGGCGATCCACGTCGTCGCTGAGTTCAAACTCCATGGTGTCGCCGCCGAGCGTGAGGAACTCCAGGTTGTGCATCGATGTGGCGTCGCCCACATATCCCACAAGCGTGTCGGTGGCAGCTGCGGTTACAGCGGCATCAGTGGCTTGTGTGCCGTGGGGTGTGGTGTCGCCGGCCTTGTCATTGGCGCTCTTGTTGGTGCATGCCGCCAAGACAGCGACGAGGAGCACAAAGGCGATTCGGAGTGTGTGTTGCATAGGTGAATGAGTGTGAAAAAGGATTAAAAACGGGGTGCGGAGCACCCTTTTCGCCGACAAAAATACGAAAAGGAAGTGAAACACGAAATAAAAAGCAAGGATTTTTTGGCATAAAGTCATTAATAATGTACTTTTGCGCTCGCAAAAGCCACAAACAGCATGTCTGAACACACAAACATAGCCACCGACAACGCCCTCACAGCCGAGGAGACATTGCGCCAATGGTGGCAGACGCGATTCGAGGCACCGCTGCCCGAGGACGTGCGCGCGTTCGTACACACCTTGGTGCGCAACGAGTCCTTGCGCATGCGCATAGCCGAACACCTGCTCGACGATGCCACACTGGTGAAAGTGCGGCAAGGGCGACGCCTGTGCCAGACGAAGCTCGAGAGCATAGAGCAGAACATTGACGTCATACGCGCGCAGCAGCAGCGCATACGCCGCTTCATACGCCTCAACAGCGAACTCGAACGCCAGCAGCAGCGCCTCTACGAGGTGAGCAAGCAGCGCGCCACCGTGCTCGGCGAGCAGAAGGAGCTGGAACGCTACGAGGCTTTCGAGGCCGTCAACGGCCGCTTCCAGCGCATCCACGCCCTGACGCGCAGCGCCGAGGCCACCCGCCAGCTGCGTGCGCGCCAGAGTGTGGAGCTGGAGATGGCGCGCCGCACCACTGCCGAGGCCGAGAAAGCCATGGTCATCGAGCAGCAGAAGCTCGACGACACGCGCGACGGCCTCTACCGCGCCGCCACCGTTCTGGCCGAGGCTGAGCGCCTTCAGATGCACATTGCCGACTGCGACGAGAGCCACACCAACATGCAGCAGCGGCTTCAGCAGATCGACAACAAGATGCAGCAGCTGCACATGGCGCTTGACGAGGCAAACAGGGGCATCGACGAACAACAGCTGACGACGCAGCAGCTCACCACGCGCCGCCAGACGCTCGACGTACACCGGCATCTCATCAAGAACGGAGCCGCAGCACAGGTGATGCTCGACGAACTCGCACAGACGGAGGCCACACTCCACGACCTCCAAGCCCAGCTGGCACAAGCCATGGCACAGCGCAACGAGCGCAACGAGCAGCTGGGACGCCTCTTCAGCCAAAGCCAGGCCATCAAGGCCGACATCGACGCCAAGAACGAAGAGGTGAAAGGCCACCGCAACAGCATTGCCGGGCAAGACAGCTACACCCTGGGCCGCAGGGCCATGGAGCTGCGCAGCCGCCGCCAGATGCTGCAGACGGGGCTCTCGCTGTGGCGCAGCATCGCCACCGGCTACGACCACATCGACACCAAGCGGCAGCTCATAGCGCAGATGCGCCTGCGCGCCGACCACCTCAACCGCACGGCCGACACGCTGCAGAACGACGTGCGCGCCATCACCCGCCAGCTCGACGCCAAGACCTACCACTGGACACTCTCCAAGAGCCAGAACGTCATCGAGCTGAGAGCCGACCTGCAGGAGGGATACCCATGCACCGTGTGCGGCGCCACCCACCACCCCTGGCACAGCGACAGCATCAGCGAGCAGAACGCGCTCATAGCCTCCATGAAGGCCGACTGCGACACCCTGCGCGCCGAACTCGCCACAAAGAGCGCCCAGCTCCACGACGTGCAGATGGAACTCACCGCCACACAGGGCAAGCTCGCCGTGGAGACCGACAACCTCGACCTGCTGCTCGAGCGCCAACAGAAGGACACCGACGAGTGGCGCACCTTCAGCCGCCTCGACAGCTCGTTTGCCGAATGCTCGCCATCGACCAACCGCGAGGCGCGCACAACCATGATGCGGCAGCTCATAGAGAAAACCACCATCGACGCCGAGAATGCCGAGAAGGCCCTCGACACCTTCAACTACCACCTCAACGCCATCAACGGCCTCAGCTCCGAGCTTGAGACCTCACAGCGCGAAGCCGCCGAGCTGGCAGTGCGCCTCAACGAGGTCAACACCTCATGCCAGGTGGCCGCCCACAACGTGGAGACGCTCAACCAGCGCGTGGCGGCCGTGACGCAGACGGCCACACGCCGCCGCAACGACCTCGACAAGCTCATCACCCTGCCCGACTGGTACCACTCCTGGCAGCAGTCACACGAGGGGCTGCGCATGCGCATCGAGGGCATGATGGACGAATGGTCCACCCTCAACGCGCAAATCGGCCACGCCAACACCCTGCTGGCCACGCTCGACGCCAAGCGGGACCTCCTCACCCGGCAAATCGCCACCCTGCAGGCGGTACGCATGGAGACAGAGGCCTCCGACGCCAAGACCACGGACATGGCATCCAAGAGCCGCAATACGCTGGAACGCGTGCTGCAGGGCCACGAGCGCGAGACGCTTCTTGCTGCTGCCCGCTCGCGCTTGGAGCAGCAAAACACTTACTACGCCAACCACCTCAAGCGATGGACCAACCGCCTGCGCGAGAGCGTGGCCATGGAGGCCCGCCAAGCCAACCTCGAGGAACTCATAGGTCAGACCGAACAGCTCATCACAGCCGACCGCCAGGAACTCGACGTGTGGATGCGCAGCTACAACGCCACACACCCGCCCGTGCAGTTCAAGGAGCTGGAGAGGGTGCTCGCCGACGGCCGCGAATGGGGTCCGCTGCGCAAGACCATACGCGACATCTCGCTCGAACACGCCATCACACAGGCGCGCGTCGATAACCTCAGGGCCGAGGTCATCGCGCTGCAGGCCGAGGGTCTGCGGCCCTTTGCCTCCGACGGCAGCGAGGAGCAGGAACACCTGCTCGCCGAGCTGCGCGAGCTGGAGGAGCAGCGCCGCATCGTGCTCACGCAGATGGCCGACTACGAACAACAACTGCGTTGCCACAACATGGCCTCGCAGAAAGCAACCACCGACACCACCGCCCACGACCATGGCTAAATACAAAAGCGACCAGCCACGCACCGTCAAGCCCGCGACCTACCGCATGCTCATCAGCAGCGATGTCATCGACGGCATCTATGAGAAGATACTGCACAAGATGATCGTGGAGAAACGGTACCTGCAACCCAACTGCACCGCCACAGCGCTGGCCAAGGAAATCGACACCAACCCAAGATACATAAGCGCCGCCGTCAGCCTGCGCTTCGGCATGAACTTCTCGCAGCTCATCAACGGCTACCGCGTGCGCGAGGCGCTGTACATGCTCGCCGACAGGCAAAACGCCGACATGCAGATGGCCGAGGTGGCCGCCAGGGCCGGCTTCGCCAGCCGGCAGTCGTTCTACTCAGCCTTCTACCGCGCCTACGCCAAGACCCCCAAGCAATATCAGGCCGAGGTGCGTGCCAAGCAAGCTGGCAAACACAAGAAAAACAAACATAACGATGAACATTAAGACATCTACCATCATGTGCATGCTCACCGCAGCAACCATGGCCACATCATGTGGCCCGGCCAAGGAAACAGCCGACGACTTCAGCTACAACGACGAACGCTTCGCAGACCTGCAGATGCTGCGCTACCGCGTCGATGGATTCGAGCAGCTCTCGCTCAGGCAAAAGACGCTCATCTACTACCTCAGCGAGGCTGCCCTGAGCGGACGCGACATCCTCTGGGACCAGAACGGACGCTACAACCTGCAGATACGCGCCCTGCTCGAAACCATATACGAGAACTACCAAGGCGACCGCACCACCGACGACTTCCGCGCCTTTGAGGTCTATCTCAAGCGCGTGTGGTTCAGCAACGGCATACACCACCACTACTCCACCGACAAGATACAGCCCGCATTCACGCAGCAGTTCATGCTGAACGCCATGAGCACACTCACCGACGACCAGCTGCCGCTGCTCCAGGGCCAGACACGCGAGCAGATGTGCCAGGTGCTCATGCCCGTCATCTTCGACCCGACGGTGATGCCCAAGCGCACCAACCAGGCCGACGGCCAGGACCTCATCCTCACCAGCGCCGCCAACTACTACGGCCAGGGGGTGACACAGCAGGAGGCAGAGGACTTCTACCTCGCCATGAAGCAGGCCGACCCCGACCCCGCTCACCCCATCATGTTCGGCATGAACTCGCGCCTGGTGAAGGCCGACGGCCGCCTCGAGGAGCGTGTGTGGCGCAGCGGCGGCCTCTACGGCGCCGCCATAGACCGCATCATAGGCTGGCTGGAGAAGGCACAGGGCGTGGCCGAGACCGACGCCCAGGCGGCCGTCATCGCCAAGCTCATCGACTTCTACCGCACTGGCGACCTGCACACGTTCGACGACTACACCATCCTCTGGGTCCAGGACACCGTGGGCAACGTCGATTTCACCAACGGCTTCACCGAGAGCTACGGCGACCCGCTGGGCATGAAGGCGTCGTGGGAAGGCTATGCCAACTTCAAGGACCTGGCAGCCACCGAGCGCACGGAGAAGCTCTCGGCCAACGCGCAGTGGTTTGAGGACCACTCGCCCGCCGATGCGCGCTTCAAGAAGGAGAACTGCCGCGGCATCACTGCCAAGGTCATCGTGGCAGCCATACTCGGCGGCGACCTCTACCCCTCCACCGCCATCGGCATCAACCTGCCCAACAGCAACTGGGTGCGCGCCGAACACGGCAGCAAGAGCGTGACCATCGGCAACCTCACCGACGCCTACAACAAGGCGGCCCGCGGCAACGGCTTCCAGGAGGAATTCGTCATCGACGACGCTACGCGCGCGAACATCAATAAATATGGCGACACGTGCGACGACCTCCACACCGACCTCCACGAATGTCTGGGCCACGGCAGCGGGCGTCTGCTGCCGGGCGTCGATGCCGACTCGCTCAAGGCATACGGCAGCACCATCGAGGAAGGGCGTGCCGACCTCTTCGGCCTCTACTACATCGCCGACCCGAAGCTCGTGGAACTCGGCCTCACGCCCGATGCCGAGGCATACAAGAGCCAGTACTACACATACCTCATGAACGGCCTCATGACACAGCTCGTGCGCATCGAACCCGGAGCCACCATTGAGGAAGCACACATGCGCAACCGCGCATTCGTCGCCCACTGGGTGCTGGCACATGCCGACGGGGCCGTGGCGCTGGTCAAGCGCGACGGCAAGACCTACGTGCAGGTCAACGACTATGGCCGCGTGCGCGAACTCTTCGGCGAGTTGCTCGCCGAGGTGCAGCGCATCAAGAGCGAGGGCGACTTCGAGGCCGCACGCACCCTCGTCGAGACCTACGGCGTGAAGGTCGATGCCGACCTCCATCGCGAGGTGCTCGCCCGCTACAAGGCCCTCGACCTGGCGCCATACAAGGGATTCATCAACCCCGAGTACGTGGTCGAGC
The DNA here is from genome assembly GCA_017445145.1 of Bacteroidaceae bacterium. Classification (GTDB taxonomy): domain Bacteria; phylum Bacteroidota; class Bacteroidia; order Bacteroidales; family Bacteroidaceae; genus Physcousia. The sequence continues at coordinate 10,752 of JAFSVI010000144.1, forward strand.
GCGATGCCCAAGGCAACATCACCGACATACACGTGCGCTACGGCGAAGCCTACGACCACCAGATGCTGCGCTACAGCCGCGAATACAGCACACTGCCCTACGTCAATGAGTAACGCACCGACGACACGTGGCGACGGCGTCATCGATGCCATACGGGCCGACCTGCGAGCCGCCATGAACGGCGTGGCAGCAGCGGCCATACGCCGCAGCGGCATGGCCTACAGGCTCGCCTATGGCGTGGAGCTGCCACGCCTGCGCGACATCGCCGCCGCCTACACCCCCGACCGCCGCCTGGCACAGACGCTGTGGGACGAGGACGTGCGCGAAATGCGCATGCTCGCCATCATGCTCTTCCCACACCAGGACATGGACCGCCAGAGGGCCTTGACGTGGATCGACGGCATACGCCCCGCACAGGCCGAACTCGCCGGACTGTTCGCCATGGAACAGCTGGCGCCACAGCCATGGGCCGCCGACATGGCCTTCTGCCTCATCGCCGACACCGACGCCGTGCGCCAGCTCTGCGGCTATCTCACCATTGGCCGTCTGCTCATGGGCGGCGCGCAGCTCGCGCCCCACGCCGAGAGCGAACTGCGCGACCAGGCCGAAGCCGCGCTGGCCGACGACTTTGCACCACTGAGGCGCGCCGCCGCCAACACCCTGTCGCGACTATGACCGAGCGAGAAACACTACAGGCCCATGTGGCCGAAGAGCTGAGAGCCTTCCTCACTGCCAACCAGATGCGGCAGACACGAGAGCGATTTGCCATCCTGCGCGCCGCCTACGCCATCGACGGCACATTCACCATCGACGACCTGCAGACGGCCATGCAGACCATGCGCTTCCACGTCAGCACGGCCACGCTCTACCAGACAGTGCAGCTGCTCGTGCAGGCCAACCTGCTCATACGCCACCCCTTCAGCTCGTCGGCTGCCATGTTCGAGAGCATCGACGACACCAAGCCCCGCAGCTACCAGGTGTGCACGATGTGCAACGCCATCACTCACATCAAGAGCAAGATGCTGGCAACAAGCATCGAGGCATACAAGCCGCGAAGCTTCGCCGTCACACAGCGCATAGCCTACATCTATGGCACCTGCGCCAAATGCCAGCGCAAGCAGAGGAAGATGCGGCAGCAGCAAGCCGCACAGGCGGCCGCCGCGCTGCCGCCGGGCGGCACCAACGCCAACGCCGCCGCTGCCAAGGCGAAACCATCAGCCAACAAATCAACAAACAACAAATAAATCATGTCAACCCAGAAACCACAACCCGGACGTGTCGATGCGCTGCTTGGCATCGTGTTCGGAGACGAAGGCAAAGGCAAGGTCGTCGATGTCTTCACACCGCGCTACGACGTCGTGGCGCGTTTCGCTGGAGGTCCCAACGCCGGCCACACCATCATCTTCGACGGTAAGAAATTCGTGCTGCGCAGCATACCCTCCGGCATCTTCGACGAGGGCAAGCTCAACATCATCGGCAACGGATGCGTCATAGCCCCCGACCTCTTCATGGCCGAGGCACGCGAGCTCGAAGCCGCCGGCTACGACCTGCGCTCACGCCTGCACATCAGCAGCCGCGCACACCTCATCCTGCCCACACACCGTGTGCTCGACCGCGCCTACGAGGCCGCCAAGGGCAAAAAGGCCGTGGGCACCACCGGCAAGGGCATAGGCCCCACCTACAGCGAGAAGGCCAGCCGCACGGGGCTGCGCGTGGGCGACATCCTGCGCGACTTCCCAGAGCGCTATGCCGCACTCAAGGCTCGCCACGAGCAAATCCTCAGCGACCTGCACTTCACCGACTACGACATCGCCGACGAGGAGCGCCGCTGGATGGAGGGCATAGACTACATGCGCCAGTTCACCATCACCGACACCGCAACGGAAATCAACCGTCTGCTCGACGAGGGGAAGAGCGTGCTCGCCGAGGGCGCACAGGGTACCATGCTCGACATAGACCACGGCACATACCCCTACGTCTCCAGCTCGAGCACCACCACCGGCGGCGTGTGCACCGGCCTCGGCGTGGCGCCCACGCGCATCGGCGAGGTGTTTGGCATCTTCAAGGCATATTCCACACGCGTCGGTGCCGGGCCATTCCCCGTGGAGCTGTTCGACGCCACCGGCGACCGTCTGCGCGAGATAGGCCACGAATACGGCGCCGTCACCGGCCGCAACCGCCGCTGCGGATGGGTGGACCTCGTCGCACTGCGCTATGCCATCATGGTCAACGGCGTGACACAGCTCATCATGATGAAGGGCGACGTGCTCGACGGCTTCGACACCGTGCGCGTCTGCGTGGCCTACACGAAGGACGGCGTGCAGACCACCGACATGCCCTTCGACACCGAGGGCTGGCAGGCTGTGTATCGCGACATGCCCGGCTGGCAGGAGGACCTCAGCACCATGACTGCCGAGGAGCAGTTCCCACAGACGTTCAAGGACTACGTGGCATACCTCGAAGCCGAGCTGCACACACCCATCACCATCATCTCCGTGGGGCCCGACAGAGAGCAGACCATCGTGCGAGGCTGACATGCCCCGCCAACAGACCTCCCACCAGCAAGCCATGAATGCCACCGAATACAAACACCTCTGCCAGCACAACGACTCGGAACACGTGGCCCGCGGACGCGGGCACAACATAATCCCACCACCCAAGCCGCGCCCGCTGTGGCTGGGTTTTCTCGACAAGTTCCGCGACCCGCTCATCATCGTGCTGCTCGTGGTGTTCGTGTTCTCCGTGGCTGTGGCGCTCTATGAGATACGCTTCGACGGCAAGGGATGGTCAACGCTCATCGAGCCGGCCGGAGTGCTCATGGCACTGCTGCTGGCCACCGGCGTGGGCTTCCTCTTTGAGGTGCGCGCCGAGCGCGAATTCCGCGTGCTCAACCGCAAGAAGGACGAGCGCCCGGTGAAGGTGCTGCGCTGGCCAAGTGCTGACAGCGCCGGCGAGCCACAGATGCAGATGGTGCCGCGCAGCGATGTCGTCGTGGGCGATGTCGTGCGTCTGGAGAGCGGCGACGAGGTGCCGGCCGACGGCACCCTCGTCCGTGCCGACACGCTGCTCATCGACGAGTCGGCATTCACGGGCGAGACCTACGCCACCAAAAGCATGACACCGGCCAGTGCCGACGAGGAGGAGGCCTACCCGCGCGACTTCCTCCTGCGAGGGAGCATAGTGCTCGAGGGGCAATGCCTCTACCACGTCAGCGCCGTGGGCCTCGACACGGAGGAGGGTCGAGGTGCCATGCTCGTGCGCCAGGAGAGCAACGTCAAGACGCCCCTCAACCGCCAGCTCGACGACCTCGGCTTGTGGATCACGCGCGCCAGCTACATCGTGGCCGCGCTCATCGTGGCCGGACGCCTCGCCTATTTCTTCCTCCTCGACGGCAACAGCGGCAACAACAGCAACTGGCTCGAGATAGTGTCCTTCACGCTCGACTCCGTGATGATTGCCGTGACGCTCATCGTGGTCGCAGTGCCCGAGGGGCTGCCCATGAGCGTCACCATAAGCCTGGCCATGAGCATGCGGCGCATGCTCAAGGAGAACAACCTCGTGCGCCGCCTGCATGCTTGCGAGACAATGGGGGCGGCCACCGTCATCTGCACCGACAAGACGGGCACACTCACACGCAACCAGCTGCGGGTGATGCCCGACTCGCAGCTCCTGCTCACCGACGCCGACACCCTGGCACGATGCATCGCCATCAACTCCACAGCCGAGCTGACACAGGAGGCCACGGGCACGTGGCGCACCATTGGCAACCCCACGGAAGGGGCGCTGCTGCAATGGCTGCGCAGCGACAAGGGCATCGACTACCGGACACTGCGCAACGCCATGACCGTGGTGAAGCAGGAACCGTTCTCGTCCGACACCAAACGCATGACCACCGTGGCACGCGACAACGCCACGGGCCGCATGTACCGCTACGTGAAGGGCGCGCCGGAGATCGTGCTCGACATGGCCGATGACGTGGCCGGGGCGATGAACGCCGATGACATCAGCACGCGCCTGGCTGAGATGCAACGCCGTGGGAGGCGCACACTGGCCTTCGCCGTGCAGGAACTGCCGAGCCACGAGGCAGCGCCAACGGCCGGCGCCACCGCCGCACAGCCAGCGGCGCCGCTGACCTTCATCGGCGTAGTGGGCATGGCCGACCCCGTGCGCGACGACGTGCCGGCAGCCGTCGATGTGTGCCACAAGGCCGGCGTGAACATAATCATGGTGACGGGCGACGTGGCACTCACGGCAACCGAGGTGGCACGACAGACGGGCATACTGCCGCCAGCCGACAACGCCTCCACCCCACCCTGCACCGCCACCGCCGAGCCCATCATCATGAACGGCCGCGACTTCGAGCACACGACCGACGACGAACTGCGCACACACGTGCTCACGTCGCTCAAGGTGCTGGCGCGCGCACGTCCGGCAGACAAGGCGCGCCTCGTGGGGCTGCTGCAGGACATGGGGCATGTGGTGGCCGTCACGGGCGACGGCACCAACGATGCCCCGGCGCTGAAACGCGCCCAGGTGGGGCTGTCCATGGGCGACGGTACCTCGCGCGCCAAGGAGGCATCGGACATCACCATCATCGACAACTCCTTTGCCAGCATCAACACCGCCATACTATGGGGGCGCTCGCTCTACCGCAACATACAGCGCTTCATCCTCTTCCAGATGACCATCAACGTGTGTGCATGTCTCATCGTGCTCTGCGGGGCCTTCATGGGGCTGGACTCGCCGCTCAACGTGACGCAGATGCTGTGGGTGAACCTCATCATGGACACCTTTGCAGCCATGGCGCTGTCATCGCTGCCGCCAGACAGGCGCGTCATGCTCGAAGCGCCACGCAAGACCGACAGCCACATCATAGAGCGCCGCATGGCCACAAACATCATAGCCGTGGGACTGCTGCTCTTCGCCCTGCTCTTCGGGCTGTGGCAGCTGCTGTGGCACCACAACATCACGAGCGTGGCCGACATGCTCACGGCCGACTTCTGGCAGACATACTTCAGCGGCTTCATGGACTTCACGCGGAGCAAGCAGCACCTGAGCCGCTACGAGCTGGCGGTGTTCTTCTCGGTGTTTGTCATGCTGCAGTTTTGGAACCTCTTCAACGCGCGCTACTACCACACAGGCCGCTCGCTCGTGCGCGACATGATGTCACCGGCGGCCGAGCGTGCGCCACTCAGCCGCGGGTTCACCACCATAGCGCTGATAATCGTCGTGGGGCAGGTGGTGATAGTGAATGTGTTCGGAGAGATGTTCGGCGTCGTGCCACTCAGCGCCACCGACTGGCTCCTGCTCGCACTCGTCACATCGCCTGTGCTGCTCGTGGGTGAAGCCATGCGCGCACTGGACAGCAACTGACTGTGTTGCGGCAGCGACTGACTGGGACGTAGCTGCCACTAACTGCGATGCAGCTGCGACAGGAACTCCTGGCGCAAAGCAGCATCGCTGAAGGCGCCGACGTGGTGCATGGTGGTGGTGAAGGCATCCTGCTTGGCCACACCGCGCATCTGCATGCACAGGTGGCGCGCCTCGACAACAACCATCACGCCCTGGGGGTGGAGGGCCTCGTCGATGCACTGAGCTATCTCCTCGGTCATGCGTTCCTGCACCTGCAGTCGGTGGCTGAACGTGTCAACGATGCGTGCGAACTTCGACAATCCCGCTATTTCGCCATTGGGGATATAGGCCAGATGCACATGTCCGAAGAAGGGCAGCAGATGATGCTCGCACAGGGAATAGAACTCAATGTCGCGCACGACAACCATGTTGTGGTACGTCTCGCGGAACAACGCCGAGCGCAGTATGGCCACGGGATCCTCGCCATAGCCGCGCGTGAGCTCCATCCACGCACGCGCCACGCGGTGGGGTGTCTTCTGCAAACCCTCGCGAGTGGGGTCCTCGCCAAAGAGGCGAAGCATGTCCTCACAGTGGCTGGCAAGCAGTTGTTCCCGTTCGGTGTCTTGAAGCATGAGCTGATGATGAAATGGTTGCAAGCATTGGCACGCAACCGACTAAAGGAAGATGATGATTTTCGTCTTGACGATGGTGGCCTCGGGGAACTGACCCGTCTCGCGCAAACGCTGCATGAGCTCGGTGGCCTCCTCCATCGTGCGGCAGTCGCCCACGCGACAAATCCAGCGGGGGCTGACGAAATGTGTATAAACAGGCACGTCGTCGAAATAGGTGTGAACGAGGCCGGCGACGTGGTAAGCCTCGGTCTTGGACTTGCGGTTGTTGCCTCCGGCATAGACTTGTATGCGGTAGCCGTTGACACGCACGCGACGGCCCGTCATGTGCTGATCGGCCATGGTGGTGTCGGCAGGCGAGGCAAGCGACGTGGTGTCGGTGCGAGCCGATGTGGCGGGGGTGCGTGAGCCGCCATTGACGAGGCGCTCAATCTCGGGGTCTTGCTCGATGGAGACACGCCCCTGCCCGTCGGTGACGCGCGTGACATGGTCGGTGAAGCTGTCCTGTGCGTTGGCAAAAGCAAAAGCCATAGGCAGCCACCACACGAAGGTGATGGCTGCTATGGCACGTCGGCAATATGTCGGTATGCTGTGCATGGCACGCAGATTACTTCCAAGCATCGATGATGCCCTTGAAGTCGGCACACTTGAGCGCTGCGCCGCCAATGAGGCCACCGTCAACGTCGGGCTTGGCGAAAATCTCCTTGGCATTGCTGGGCTTGCAGCTGCCGCCGTAGAGGATGCTGATGTTCTCGGCTGCGGCTTCGCCGAAACGGCCGGCAATGCAACCACGGATGAAGGCGTGCATGTCCTCAGCCTGATCGGCTGTGGCGGTCTTGCCGGTGCCGATGGCCCACACGGGCTCGTAGGCCAGGATGATGTTGGAGAGCTGCTCCTCGGTGAGGTCGAAGAGGCTGTCGGCAAGCTGACCGCCTACCACCTCGTTCTCGCGGCCGGCCTCGCGCTCCTCCAGCACCTCGCCGATGCAGAAGATGACCTTCAGGCCATTGGCCAGGGCCAGCAGCACCTTCTCCTTCAGGACGGCAGCTGTCTCACCATAGTACTGGCGACGCTCGCTGTGGCCCAGGATGACATACTGTGCGCCGGTGCTCTTCACCTGTGCGGCACTGACCTCGCCGGTGTAGGCTCCCTTCTCCTTGTCGGCGCAGTTCTCGGCACCGAGGCCGATGACCGTGCCCTCGACGACGTCTGCCACCTTGGCAAGATGGATGAAGGGCGTGCAGATGACAACGTCGCAGTTGGGTTTGTCGGCTGCGAGAGCCTCCTTCAGTTCGGTGGCAAGGGCCACACCTTCTTGCAGGTTCAGGTTCATCTTCCAGTTGCCTGCTACGATTTTCTTTCTCATGTCTGTGTGTGCGTATAATTAATATGGGATGATATGTCCGTTCGCCGGGCGCTGTCTGCAAACAGCGGTGCAAAGTTACGCAGATTTGGGTGAACGGGCAAGAGGGCGTTGTTAAATAAGATTAAACACCACGAAAATGCCGTGACACGTCAATCCACATAGTCTATTTTGCCATGAGGCTGACGGCAAAGCCGCCGCCCGGGGCCTCGGTGAGCTTGAGGGTGTCGCCGCGCTTGACCTTCTTCTTGGTGACGGTGAACGCCTTGGGGTTGGTCTCGTAGTGGGCATCCTTGGCGTCGGCATAGATGGTAGCCTCGTAGGTGCGTCCGGCATCGAGGAAGTCGAGGCGGATGGCTGCGCGACGGCCGTTCTCGTCGCACTTGCCGCCGATGAACCAGTTGTCGCTGCCCTTGGCGCGGCGTGCCACGGTGATGTAGTCGGCAGGCTCGGCTTCGAGGTAGCGGCTGTCGTCCCAGTCGCAAGCCACGTCGCGGATGAACTGGAAGGCCGGGGCCAGGTCGGGGCGCTCATAGTGCTCGGGCAGGTCGGCAGCCATCTGCAGGGGCGAGTACATGGTCACATACAGCGCCAGCTGCCCGGCCACCGTGGTGCGCACCCACGAGGTGTTGCTGCTCCAGGTTGAGAGCTGGGTCTCGAGGATGCCGGGGGTGTAGTCCATGGGTCCTCCCTGCAGACGGGTGAAGGGCAGTATGCACGTGTGGTCGGGGCGGTTGCCGCCAAAGGCTTCATACTCGGTGCCGCGTGCGCTCTCGTTGCCCACGAGGTTGGGGTATGTGCGGCACAGGCCCGTGGGCCTCACGGCCTCGTGGGCGTTGACCATCACGTGGTGCTTGGCAGCCTGACGGATGCAGTAGAGGTAGTGGTTGTTCATCGACTGCGAATAGTGGTGGTCGCCACGGGGTATGATGTCGCCCACGTAGCCGCTCTTCACGGCGTCGTAGCCATAGCGGTTCATCAGCTGGTAGGCATCCTCGAGGTGCTGTTCATAGTTCTGCGTGGAGGAGCTTGTCTCGTGGTGCATCATCAGCTTCACGCCGCGCGAGTGGGCATAGTCGTTGAGGGCGGCAATGTCGAAGTCGGGGTATGGCGTGACGAAGTCGAACACATCACGCTTCCACATGTTGGCCCAGTCCTCCCAACCTACGTTCCACCCCTCGACGAGCACCTCGTCGAGGCCATTGGCGGCAGCAAAGTCGATGTAGCGGCGCACCTTCTCGTTGTTGGCAGCATGGCGGCCGTGGGGTGTGGCGCGGCTGTAGTCGAAGTCGGCAAGCTTCACGCTCGGCTGATCGTCGGTGTAGTGCCAGTTGCTCTTGCCCACAATCATCTCCCACCACACGCCACAGTACTTGGTGGGATGGATCCACGACACGTCGTCGAGCGCACATGGCTCATTGAGGTTCAGGATGAGGTTCGACGAGAGCATGTCGCGAGCATCGTCGGAGACTATAATCGTGCGCCACGGACTTTGGCACGGGGTCTGCATGGCTCCCTTGAGGCCGGTGGCATCGGGCGTGAGGTGGCTCACGAACGTCATGGCCGGAGGCAGGGGGAAGCGCGAGGGTGCGGGTGCCGGGGTGTAGGCGTTGCTCGAGCCTTCGAGCTTGGTGGTGAGGGCCTTGGTCTGGGCATCGACAAGCTCGAGGTGCATGGTGGCATAATCGACGCACGCAGCCTCGTGGAGGTTGATGTAGAGGCCGTCGGCGGTGCGCATCTGCAGCGAGGTCTGCACGCCGGTGGGCGAGAACACGGCAACGCTTGAGTTGCCCCAGTTCACGGCATCGTGGAAGCGCGAGCGTATCTCCGAGAGGCGCGACTCCTGTGTCATCTGCTCCTGCGTGTCGTAGTCGCCAGGAAGCCACCACGCCGTGTGGTCGCCGGTCATGCGGAACTCGGTGCGCTCGTCCTGGATGAGGAAATAGACGAGGTCCTTCTGCTGTGGGAACTCATAGCGGAAACCCACGCCGTCGTCAAACACGCGGAAGCGCACAACCATGGTGCGGCCACCCGTCTGGGCCAGCGTCACAGCCATCTCGTTGTAGTGGTTGCGGATGTCGCGCGTCTCGCCCCACACGGGTTGCCACGTCTCGTCGAACGTGTCGAGCTTCACGCCGGCCACGGTGAAGCCGTCCATGAGGTCTGTCTCGTCCAGGCCACGGCTGGCATGCTTGTCGCGCGCCAGCTCCAGGCCAAGATGCGACGGGAGGATGACATCGCGGCCCTTATACGTCACGGCATACTGAGGCCGGGAGCCATCGAGAGAGAAGGCAACCACAACGTTGCCATCGGGCGACGACACCGTTTGTGCGGCGGCTGCCAGCGAATATGCCAGCAGGGCCGTGGATAGGAATGTCTTGTTCATTGTGTGTCAGTGTATTATGGCATGATAGATTGAGAGGCATGGCGTCAGCGCGACCCCTTGGCCACCATCTCGCGGATGCGGGCGTTGAAGGCTGTGGCACCGTTGAGTTGCTCGAGGGTGAGGTGCATGCGGTAGCGCCAATAATGGCGGGGATTGGCGGGGATGTTCACACGCTCGGCACTGGCATCGGGCAGACGCAGAGCCTCGTCGGTGGCAAGCCAGTCCTGCAGACTGACCACACAGAGCATCGACGGACAGCGCAGGTGGCGGTCGATGATCTCGCGTGCCAGCTCGGCCGACAGCGGGTGAGGCGCCGTGCCGGGATGATGGAGTATGTTGTTGTAGTAGTCCTGCGTGCGCTCCTCGTCCTCGTCCCACCACATGCGCAGCGTCGGGGTGTCGTGGCTGCTGATGGTGGCCACGCTGCGCCGCGGGTTGTTCTCCACATGGCCGAAGCGCGCCCCGGCGGCTTTGGGCATGGACTCCAGCTCGAGGCTGAGGATCTGCAACTCGTTCATCACCCAGCCCACACACTCGGGCACCATGCCAAGGTCTTCGGCACAGCAGAGCATGCGTGTGGCTCCCACCAGTCGCGGCAGCTTCTGCATGGCTTCCTCATACCAGAACTGGTTGTGGCGATGATAGAAGAAGTCGTCGTAGAGACGGTTGAAGGCTTGCTGCTCCTCGTTGCTCAGGCGGCTGAAGGCCAAGGTCTTCTGTGCCGAGATGCGGGGATGGTAGAGTTCGGGGTTCTTGTGGTCGCGAAGGAAGAGGTAGTCGGTGGCAAAAGCACCGTCGCACACCTTGCCATCGTCACCTCGCACGCTGCACTTCTCGCTGATGATGGGACCCACAGTGCGCTTCAGCGTCTCGGAGCTGATGCCGGCGCGGTAGATGTCGTCGCAGCTCAGGGGCATGGCGGGCGTGAACTGCCCGAGCAGGCCGCTCTTGGCCGGCATGGGGATTTCCCAGATGCGGAAGAAGCCCAGCACATGGTCTATGCGATAGGCATCGAAATACTTGGCCATGGAGCGGAAGCGGCGTTCCCACCACGAACAGCCGTCGCGCAACATCTCGTCCCAGTTGTAGGTGGGGAAGCCCCAGTTCTGGCCATCCTCGGCAAAGTCGTCGGGCGGTGCGCCGGCCTGACCATTCATGTTGAAGTAGCGGGGCTCGGCATCCACGTCGGCACCATAGCGGCTCACGCCGATGGGGATGTCGCCCTTGAGCAGCACACCCACCTCCTGGGCGTGCTCGTGGACGGCGGCCATCTGCTGCGCGAGGACATACTGCACATAGTGCCAGAAGAGGGGGTCGGCAACGGCGTCAGCCACCTGCAGCCGCGCATCGCGACGGCAGCAGAAGTCGGCATACGCCGGCAGCCAGTCAGCGTTGGCGCTGACAAAGGCTTTATACTCCTTGGAGCGCACGACAGTCTTGCCGTTCTGCTGGTAGAGCATATACAGATACTCCAGCTTGGCCGCGTTGACGCGCTCGTAGTCCACCTGCGGCAAGGCGTTGAGTTCCAGACGCAACGCCTCAAAGCGTTCACGCTCTGCTTTCAGCCTAAGCTGTGGCAGTTGGCGCAGGTCGGCATACTGCGGGTGGAGGGCAAAGACGCTGATGCATGAGTAGGGGTAGGAGTCCGTCCATGTGTGGGTTGTCGTGGTGTCGTTGATGGGCAGCACCTGCAGCAGCTTCTGTCCTGTGGCTGCCACCCAGTCAACCATCACGCGAAGGTCGCCGAAGTCGCCGACGCCGAAGCTGCCCTCGGAGCGCAGCGAGAACACCGGCACCAGCGTGCCAGCAACGCGGAAGCTGTCGGGGCAGTCCATCCAGCGGTCGGTGACATCGACCTCGACGTTCTCCACCACGGGTACCTCGTGCGGGTCGAACACCCACTCCGAGCGCCGGACACGGCCTTGCCACGTCACGCTATAATAATAATGTAGTGGTGCTTCCGTGGCAAGCTGGCAGTGCCAAGTGATGCCGTTGGTGGTCGTCATGGAGTGCGGCGTGTGGGAGCCGTCGGCCTCGATAACGTTAAGCCACAGGTCTTCACCGAAGACCGTGCGGTACTCAATCTCAAAGTTGATTAGCATGATTAAAGTAAATGAGCAAAATATATCATGTCAGTGAATTTATAGTAGTTACTTAACTTATCCAATGATGTCACTTCTTCTTGGAGTCGTTGAGCCATGCCACGCAAAGTGCGCCTGCAGCAAGCAGCACGCCGCTGACAATCATCATCGAGCTTTGGTGGTGGCCGATGAGCGAGAGGATGGTGCCACCACAGAGGGCCGCCACAATCTGCGGCAGACTGATGGTGCCGTTGAACAAGCCGAGATATGCCCCCATGTGGCCGTAGCCCTGCAGGGCATTGGTCACGAAGGTGAACGGCATGGCCAGCATGGCAGCCCAGCCGCAACCGATGAGCACGAAGGGGATGATCTGCATGTACATGTCGGGGCAGAAGGGGATGAGGGCAAAGCCCACACCACCGATGAGAAGGCTCGCGGCGTAGGCTATCTTGGTGTTCTTGAAGCGAGGCAGCACCATGGCCCAGCACACGCTGCCCATAGCCTGGATGGCATAGAGGATGCCGGTCCAGTTGGCAGCCGTCTGGTAGCCCTCGGTGGCAGGGTCGGTGGTGCCCCACACGGTCTCGGCCACGGCATCGACCACGTAGGTCCACATGTACAGGAATGCCGCCCAGCAAAAGAACTGCACCAAGCCGACCTTCCAGAACATAGAGGGGGCATTCTTGAGAAGAGCAAACCAGCTGGCGCCACCCTCACTGCCAGACTTGTCCGCGGCAGTGGCTGCCGGCGTTGCCTCGGCAGCGCCATCGTTGGTGGCGGCGATGCCGTTGTACTGGTTGTAGAGTGCCGGCGGCCACTCGCGAACCTTGCTCACCGTGTAGATGACACACAGGATGAGTATGGCGGCGCCGACATAGAAACTCCACACCACCGACTGTGGCACGATGCCCTCGGGCGCCACGTTCTCGAGGCCTATCCACGTGAACACAAAGGGAAAGACAAAGCCCACCACGGAGCCGGCGTTGCAAAGAAACGACTGGATGCTGTAGGCCTTGGCCTTCTGCTGCTCGTTGACCATGTCGCCCACGAGCATTTTGAAAGGCTGCATGGCCATGTTGATGCTCGTGTCGAGCAACATAAGCATGACCAACCCAAACATCATCACCGACGATGCCGCCAGGCCCAAGGAGCCGGCATTGGGCAAAAGGCACATGACAGCCACCGCCACGGCAGCACCTATAAATAAATAAGGTATGCGACGCCCGAAGCGCGTCCACGTGCGGTCGGAGAGTGTGCCCACGATGGGCTGCACTATGATGCCCATTAACGGGGGAAGAATCCAGAAGTAGCTCAACGAATGGGGGTCGGCACCCAGTGTGCGGAAGATGCGACTGATGTTGCTGCTCTGCAGGGCATAGGCTATCTGCACGCCAAAGAACCCGAAACTGAGGTTCCACAGCTGCCAGAAGGTTGAGTTAGGTTTTTGCATATTGGTAAGGGATTTTGGTGCTGCTATATGGGTATTGACATGTTTCAATTGCGCTACAAAGTTAGTCATTTCCCCGCAAACACGGTTGCAAAAGACACTTTTTTTTACTTAAAACTACATTTTTTCGCAAAAAAGTGTTGCTGATACTGAAAAAACATGCTACCTTTGTGGCGGAAAGCACTTGCATGACCATGAAGTCAACCCCATCACCCAGCTTCGGGTAACATCACAATTAACCATATACTCACTAAAAACAACAAGCATGATGAAGCAGGTAAACATCCGGATTCCTTCACGAATCCTGGCCCTCATCTGTGGGCTGTTCATCTCCCTTGGTGCCTTTGCCCAGATAACGGTGAAGGGTAACGTCAAGGATGATACCGGCGAACCCGTCTTTGGAGCCACTATCCGCGTCGTAGGACAGCAGGGCGGCACCACGACGGACTTCGACGGTAATTTCTCTATCGAGGCGCCGCAAGGCAGCCAAATCACCATCTCGTTCATGGGCTTTGCCACGCAGACACTGCCGGCACGCCCGCAGATGAACGTCACCCTCCACGAGGATGCCACCGTGCTCGAGGACATCGTGGTCATCGGCTACGGCGTGGCCAAGAAGAGCGACCTCACGGGTTCGGTCACAGCCTTGAAGCCCGATGAGAAGAACCACGGCCTCATCGTCAGCGCACAAGACATGATCCAGGGCAAGATTGCCGGTGTGAACGTCACCTCCGGCGGCGGCACTCCCGGCGGCGGCGCCAGCATCCGCATCCGCGGCGGCTCGTCGCTCAATGCCAGCAACGACCCTCTCATCGTCATCGACGGTCTTGCCATGGACAACCAGGGCGTGAAGGGTCTGGCAAACCCGCTCTCGATGGTCAACCCTCAGGACATCGAGAGCTTCACGGTGCTTAAGGATGCCTCCGCCACCGCCATCTACGGTTCGCGCGGCTCCAACGGTGTCATCATCATCACCACCAAGAAGGGTAACAAGGGCCAGAAGCCTCACGTGAGCTACAACGGCAACATCTCCGTTTCCATGCCCACCAAGACCCTCGACGTGATGGGTGCCGACGAGTACCGCTCCTTCATCAACAGCTACTATGGCGAAGGCTCCACGGCCGCCAGCTTGCTCGGCAACGCCGACACCGACTGGCAGAAGGAAATCTACCGCACCGTGATCAACACGGAGCACAACATCACCCTCGCCGGAGGCCTCAAGCACATGCCCTACCGTATCACCGTGGGCTACACAGACCAGGAAGGTATTCTCAAGACCTCCAACTTCCAGCGCACCACGGCAAGCGTATCGCTCAGCCCGTCGTTCCTCGACGACCACCTGACGTTCAACATCAACGGCAAGTTCATGTACGCCTACAACCGCTATGCCAACACCGACGCCATCAACGACGCCGTGCGCATGGACCCCACACAGCCCGTGTATGACGCCACACCAAACTACGGAGGCTACTTCGCCTGGAAGGCCGACGGCTCGGCATACCAGGACAGCTCCTACCCCACCATCATCAACACCTATGCCGGCTCCAACCCCGTGGCACGCCTCAACGAGAAGTACGACCGCGCCAACTCGTTCGACTACATGGGCAACGTGGAGGCCGATTACAAGATCCACGGCCTCGAGGACCTGCGCCTCCACATGAACTTCTCGGGCGACTGGGCCAACGGCAAGCAGAAGACCACATACCAGCCCTGGGGACCGTCGAACTTCTACTATGGCAACGACGGGTGGTCGAAGGAGAGCAAGTACAACCTCATCTACTCGGCCTACGCACAGTACTACAAGGACTTCAACGAGCGTCACCATTTCGACATCATGGCGGGCTATGAGTGGAGCCACAAGAAATACTGGGGCACGTCGGAATACACAGGCTACTACCCCACCACCAGCGGACTGACCGACGAGGCCACAGGCACGCCGCTTGCCGGCACGCAGTACAAACCCTCGTATGGCGAATGGGAGCAGGAGAGCTACCTCGTCAGCTTCTACGGACGCGCCAACTACATACTCCTCGACCGCTACATGTTCACCGGCACCGTGCGCTACGATGGCTCCAGCCGCTTCAAGGACCACTGGGCACTCTTCCCCTCGGCAGCCTTCGCCTGGAAGCTTAAGGAGGAGCCGTTCCTGCGCAACGTCAATTGCGTTGACGACCTCAAGCTGCGTCTGGGATGGGGTAAGACAGGACAGCAGGACGGCATCGGCAACTACAACTACTTTGCCTCATACAACGTCAACATCAACAACACCGACGGACGCTACCCCATCGTAGGCGTGAACCCCACCGGCATTCTCTACCGCCCCGATGCCTACAACGAGGACCTCAAGTGGGAAACGACGACGACATACAACGTGGGCGTTGATTTCAGCTTCTGGAACAACCGCCTGCTCGGTAGCGTCGATGCATACTACCGCAAGACCACAGACCTCATCAACACAGCCTACGTCAGCGCCGGCTCCAACTTCCGCAACCAGGTGCTCTCCAACATTGGCTCACTGGAGAACAAGGGTGTCGAGGTGATGCTCACCGCACGACCCATCGTCACCAAGGACTGGATGTGGGAAATCACAGGCAACTTCACCTACAACAAGAACGAAATCACCGAACTCACCGGCGAGTCATCCATCGTCATGACTGGCGGCATCAGCTCCGGCACAGGCAACCAGGTGCAGGCACATGCCGTGGGCCATCCCGCAAACTCCTTCTACGTCTATCAGCAAGTCTATGACACCAACGGGCTGCCACTCGAGGGCGTGTTCGTGGACCGCAACGGCGACGGCAAGATCAGCGAGAGCGACCGCTACTTCTACAAGAGCCCACATGCACCCTTCCTGGCAGGCCTGAGCACACGCCTTCAGTACAAGGGCTGGGACCTGGGCATCGGTCTGCGCGCCAGCTTCAACAACTACATCTACTGGGACAAGCAGGCCGGCTATGCCAACACGGCCAAGCGCTACGACAGCTCGTTCAACTACCTGCAGACGAGCATACCATCGGCCATCGCCAACAACTGGTCCACGTATGACTATGTCGTATCCGACTACTTCGTACACAACGCCTCGTTCCTCAAGCTCGACAACATAACCCTGGGCTACAGCTTCGAGACACGCGACAACATACTGCGCGGACGTGCCTATGTCTCTGCCACCAACGTATGTACCTTCACCAAGTACGACGGCGTGGACCCCGAGGTGTTCGGAGGCATCGACAACTCCATTTACCCGCGCCCACTCACCATCCTGGCCGGTGTGGCTCTCGACTTCTAATGCGAAGCTCCAACTCATAGTAACCACCATTAAAGAACAAAAGCTATGCGATTCAATAATTCCAAATACATACTTCCTGTGGCAGCCATCGCCTTGACAACGGCCCTCGGCTCGTGTGTCAAGGACTTGGACGTCACGCCCATAGACCCCAGCACAACCATGACTGTTGACGAGCCGGGGCTATACACGAAATGCTATGCCAACATGGCCCTGGCCGGCAACACCGGCGCCAATGGCGACTGTGACATCGATGGCCTCGATGGAGGCACGACGGGCTTTGTGCGCCAGATGTGGAACGCCAACGAGCTGACCACCGACGAAGCCATCTGCGGATGGGGCGACCCCGGCATACCACAGTTCAACTACAACACATGGGATGCCTCACACCCCATGCTGCAAGGTTTCTACTACCGCCTCTACACAGGCATCGCCTACTGCAACCACTATCTCGACGTGTGTGCAGACGTCGATGCCACGCGCCAGGCAGAGATACGCTTCCTGCGTGCGCTCTACTACTATTACCTCATGGACTGCTACGGCAACGTGCCCTTCACCACAGCTCTTTCGGCCGAGACACCCTCACAGATCCAACGTGCCGATCTCTTCAAATGGATTGAGGGCGAGCTGAAAGAGATTCAGAGTTCGATGCTCGAACCGGCCGCACGCACCAGCAGCGACAACGGCTACGGCCGTGCCGACCAGGATGCCGTCAACCTCCTCCTCGCACGCATGTACCTCAATGCCGAGGTATATACCGGCAAAGAACATTGGGAGGATGCCAAGGCCTATGCCGAGAAGGTCATCAAGGGTCCGCACAAACTGTGGAGCTCGGGCAAGAACGGCTGGAGTGCATACCAGATGCTCTTCATGGGCGACAACGGCGAGAGCGGTGCATCATGCGAGTCCATACTCTCCCTGATGCAGGACGGCGTCACCACCACCTCATGGGGCACCACCCTCTTCCTCATGGCATCATGCTGGAAGGATGACATGGACCTCGCCGGCAACTACGGCACGAAGGAGTACTGGGCCGGCAACCGCGCCCGCAGCCAGTTCATTGCCAAGTTCTTCCCCAACGGTGACGCACCGGCAGTGGGCATTGCCGACATGGCCGTGGCTGCCGGCGACGATCGTGCCCTCTTCCACGGCATCGACCGCGAGCTCACTGTCACCAACCCCAGCGAGTTCACATCGGGTTACTCCGTAGGCAAGTTCCGCAACACCTACTCCACCGGTGCCACACCCCACAACAGCCAGTTCATCGACACCGACTTCTTCCTGATGCGCGCAGCTGAGGCATACCTCATCGCTGCCGAGGCCGAGGCACGCAGCAATGGCGGCAGGGTCACGGAAACAGGCCTGGGCTATATCAACGATCTCCGCCGCCGTGCCCACGCCAAGGACGCCACGCTCGACAACTGCACCCTCGAATTCATACTCGACGAGCGCTCACGCGAGCTCTACTACGAAGGCTTCCGCCGCACCGACCTCATCCGCTACGGCTACTTCGGCGGCGACAACAACTACACATGGGACTGGAAAGGCGGAGTGCAGAGCGGACAGAGCTTTGCGGCCTTCCGCAACGTCTTTGCCCTCCCGGCGGAGGACATCAACGCCAACCCCAAGCTCACGCAGAACGCTGGCTATTGATGCCATGTTCCACAACCATCCATAACTGCAATACGTTGAGTATCTAACTGTAAAAACGTTGAGTATGCCGTCGTATCGCGACGGCCACCCCAAAAACCCAAAACTCATGCAAAAGAAACCATTATATGCGATGCTGCTCCTCGCCGGAGCCTTCGCCTTCACAGCATGCAGCGACGACAACGAGTCCAATCCCACCATCACGCAGCCGTCGGCATTCAGCATCTTCGAACCTGCCGTGGGAAAGGCAAACATCGACCTGCAGAAGTCACAGAGCATACAGCTCACATGGTCCATACCCAACTACACCGACTTCGGCGCACCTGTGGTGCCGACATACGTCGTGCAGGCATCGCCTACGGGGTCGTTCACCAAGGAGTTCGACCGCGAGGCCAAGGACAACGCCGGTGCTGACTACATCGTGCTCGAACAGACCTTCAACAGCACCTCCGGCGACATCAATGCCGAAGGCCTGAACCAGTCCATGCAGCTCATGCTCGGGTGGGACAAGGAAGACGACGTGCCGGCCGCGCTGCCCGTCACCTTCCGCGTCGTGGCATCCATACGCGACGCCTCGAGCCGCGACTACTTCCCCATCACCTCCTCCAACACCGTGCAGCTCAACACCGTGCCCTACTACATCGTCAACATGCCACCCGTGGTGTGGTACATGGTCGGCAACAACATCGGCTCTGCATCGTGGAGCAACGATGCCTCTTCAGTGGGCACAGGCCTCATACCGCTGCTGCCAAGCTCCGACGAGGAGTATGACAAGGCCACGGGCACAGGCGTTATCTCCTACACGGGATTCATGACGGCCGGCACGCAGTTCAAGTTCGTGCGCACGCCCGGCGACTGGGGCAGCGGCGACACCAGCGTCAGCCCGCGCATGCAGCTCCACTACCAGGATGTTGACAGCCCCGACGCTGCACTGATTTCCGACGAGGACGGCGACAACCACAACATCGGCATCCGCGCCGACGGCTACTACGTCATCTCGCTCAACACCAAGAGCCTCAAGGTCACCATCGCGGCCTACGAGAAGCAGCCCAAGACCTTCGCCACGATGAGCATGCCCGGCGACTACAACAGCTGGAGCATGGACAACCACATGACGGCGTGCGAGACGCTCTCCGGCGAGAGCCACATCTGGATGGCACAGTTTGCCCCCGAGGCCGAAGGAGGCGTGAAGTTCGCCGCCAACGACGACTGGGCCGACAACTGGGGTGCCGAGGCCTTCCCCTACGCCACGGGCGTCGGCGGAGGTGCCAACATCCCCTACACGGCAGGCTCGTACACCGTGTTCTTCAATGACATCACTGGTCAGTACTATTTCATCGCCAACCAATAGCAAGTGTGCGCGGTGCCAACCAAGGCACCGCACACCAACGAACCCTCAACCTCAAAACATAACACACTCATGCGAAAGTTATTATATTGCGCAGCGGCAGCCCTTCTCGGGCTGACCGCATGCACCGAGGACTACAAGGACTGGAAACCACAGACACAGCCCACACAACCCGCCACAGTCACCTTCGGCGACGGTAGCATCACCGAGGTGGCTACCATAGACCTCAACGCCCTGCCCGAGGGCCAGACACAAGTGAAGGTGGCCACCATCGTTGCACCAACGGCATCGGCCGACGGCTACACACCTTCCTACACCATCGCCATCGGCGACAAGACCTACGACATCGATGCCGATGGCCTCATGGACGTAGCCGAACTGCAGACCTACGTCAACGAGAACTTCGGACGCCGCCCCGTGGAACGCCAGATACCCGCCACCATCAGCATGTGGGTGGCCAACGGCACCACGGCAGTGAAGTCGGCCACCTCAGGCACCTTCAACATCAGCGTCATACCCGAAGCGCCGCAGATTGCCAGCGCCTACTACATCATTGGCGGCCCCAACTCCGACTGGGCCGGCTCGGCTGCTGCCAAGAGCATCAAGTTCTCCCACAGCGACCAGGACGTGTATGAGGATCCCGTGTTCACCGTGGTGTTCGATGCCGTGGCGGATGGCGACACATGGTTTGCCATCGGCAGCGACGAGGCGTGCGATGCCATCACTACGAGTGGCGACTGGAGCAAGCTCCTCGGCACCACCTCCGGCAACGGCAACAGTGGCGACGCCGGCATCCTGGCACCGCGCTCGAGCCTCTCGGACGACGGCTCCTTCAAGGTTGCCGCCGGTGCCAAGAAAATCAAGGTCACCATCAACATGATGGAGTACAGCTACAAGGTCGAGGCTGTGAACATTGCTGAGAACTACTACGTCGTGGGCGGCACACTCGACTGGGCCGCGTCGGCAGCCAGCAAGGCACAGAAGTTCTCGCGCAGCGACAAAGACCTCTTCGAGGACCCCTATTTCACCATCATCATCCCCGCCAACGCGGGCGGCGACACGTGGTTTGCCATCGCCGACGATGAGGCGTGCGACGCCATCACCAATAATGGCGACTGGAGCAAGCTCTACGGCACCACGGCCGGCAACGGCCAGAACGGCGCCACAGGCTCGCTGGCACGACGCACAGACCTCAGCGACGACGGCTCGCTGAAGTACTCCTCCAGCGCCGCACAGATCAAGATTGTCATCAACATGCTCGAGGGCACCTTCGCCATCTCCGACGTCGCACCACAGTACTACATGGTGGGCGCATTGCCCGGATGGAACGAGGAGGGCGCACGCAAGGCGCTGCTCTACCCCACCTCAGCTTCCGTGATGACCTACACGTCGAAGTACACCGGTGCATGGGACCTCAAGATATGGAATGCCAACGACCTCGGCAACTGGGACAACTGCTACGGCTGCGTCGTCGATGGCTGCAGCGATGCCACAGGCGCCCTCATCAGCTCCGGAGCACAGGCCATCTCCGCCCCGTCGGCTGAGTTCTACACCTTCACCTTCGACCTCGGCACGATGACCTACACATGGACCAAGCTCGACAACCAGACGCCAACAGAGTATGAGGCCATCGGCATCATCGGCGACTTCAACGGCTGGGGTGGCGACATCGACATGAGCCAGGTGACACCTCACAACTGGTACGCCGAGGCCACCGTCACCGGCGGCGGCCTCAAGTTCCGCGCCAACCACGACTGGGCCGTCAACTGGGGTGCTGAGCTCACCGTCGATGAAGGCTCATTCTATGCCACCGGCACCAATGGCGGAGCCAACATCCAAGTACCCGAAGGCAACTATGCCTTCTACCTCAACGACATCACAGGGCAGTTCGCCATCGTGAAGCGATAACCCACAACCAGCACCAAGCCCCGCAGGGCAGATACCACGCACACGCCGTGGCTGTTCCTGCGGGGTTTCTTTTTACCACATCATCTTCACACAATGCAAACACTACGTCCTCTCCTACCACTGCTGCTCACCGCATCACTACTCGCATGCGGCGACGACGAACCCATAAGCCCCACGCCTGAACCCACACCAACACCCACCGACACCATTCCCGCCACACCAACAGAACCCGAACAGCCCGAGACACCGGCACAGACCGTCGTGGGGTGGCCGGCAGACTACGGAGGTGTCATGCTCCAGGCATTCTACTGGGACGGCTATGCCGATGCCTCGTGGCAGCGCCTGACGGCACAAGCCGACGACTTCTCGCCCTTTTTCTCGCTCGTGTGGGTGCCACAGAGCGGCAATTGCGGCAGCCAGAGCATGGGCTACGACGACCTCTACTGGTTCGACCACAACAGCTCCTTCGGCACCGAGGCCGACCTGCGCACCATGATCAGCACCTTCCGTGCCAAGGACATCGGCACCATAGCCGACGTGGTCATCAACCACCGGCGCAACGTCAGCAACTGGGTCGATTTCCCGGCTGAGACATATGGCGGCGTAACATACCAGATGCAGGCATCCGACATCTGCGCCAACGATGACAACGGCGCCACTGCCACCTGGGCAGCGCAAAACGGATACACGCTCTCCAGCGCCAACGACACGGGCGAAGGATGGGACGGCATGCGCGACCTCGACCACACCTCGGCCAACGTGCAGACATGCGTCAAGGCATACCTCGACTACCTCTTGTCCGACCTGGGCTACACGGGGTTCCGCTACGACATGGTGAAGGGCTACTCCGGCACCTACACCAAGCTCTACAACGAGAGCGCACAGCCGCAGTTTTCCGTCGGCGAGTGCTGGGACGGCACACAGACCATAGCCAACTGGATTGACGCCACCGGCAAGACGAGTGCCGCCTTCGACTTCCAGTTCCGCTACACGGTGCGCAACGCCGTGAACAACGGCAACTGGGCACGCCTGGCACAGACCAACGACGGCAACTGGCCACTCATCGCCACACGCTACAACAACGGTGCCTACCGTCAGTGGGCTGTCACCTTCGTGGAGAACCACGACACCGAGCGCCGACCCAATGCCGAGCAGGACCCCATACGCCGCGACACACTCGCTGCCAACGCCTACCTCATCGCCTCGCCAGGCACACCGTGTGTGTTCCTCAAGCACTGGAAAGCCTACAAGCACGACATAGCACGCATGATACAGGCCCGACAGCTGGCAGGTGTCACCAACACCAGCGCGCAGACACAGCTGCGCAGCGCCGACACCTACTATGCCGCTGCCACCACAGGCAAGAACGGACGCCTCGCCGTGTGGCTCGGCGACCAGAGCCTTGCAGCAGAGTCGCTTTCGGGCTACACACGCATCCTCGCCGGACAGAACTACAGCTACTGGGTTGACGACGCCCTTGCCACCGCATGGCAGGCGCTGCCACAGCCCACATTCGCCTCGGACAACGTGAAGAAGAAGGACATCACCATCTACCTCAAAGACCCGGGATGGCCTGACGTGTATTTCTACGCCTGGGACGGCAACCTCTACATCGAAGACCAGTGGCCCGGCACCAACGTCACCGCTACACGCACCATCGGCGGCACAACCTACTACTACCGCACCTTCTCCGTCGCCGACGACAGCACATACTCCATGAACATCATCTTCTCGCAGGGCAACGGCAAGCCGCAGACCATCGACATCACCGGCATCACGGCCGACAGCTACTACGAGATTGCCGCTACGGGCGACGACGGCAAATTCACGGTGAACAAGATAACACCATAAGCCACCACGGCCACACCCACAGAGGCACAAGCCGCACCATTGGCGCACCACCATGTGCGGCTTTGTGCCTCTTGGCCATGGTTAATAACCATACAACACATACACACAAACACAGAATGAAGCGAATCGCAATTCAAGGCATCGAGGGCAGCTTCCACGACGTTGCTGCTCACCAGTACTTCGACAATGAGGAGATAGAACTCATCTGCTGCTCATCGTTCGAGGAGGTGTTCGACACCCTTCGCACAGACCCAACAGCCATTGGCATGATTGCCATCGAGAACACTATTGCCGGCTCACTGCTCCACAACTACGAACTCATGCGCGAGGCACGCGTCACCATCGTCGGCGAGCACAAGCTGCGCATCAAGCACTCACTGCTCTGCCTGCCCGACGACGACTGGGAGCAGCTCCACGAAGTCCACTCACACCCCGTGGCACTCATGCAATGCCGTGACTTCCTCAGCCGACACCCACAGCTGAAGGTGGTTGAGGCCAGCGACACCGCCGGCGCCGCACGCGCCGTGGCCGAGGGCCTCATGCACGGCCATGCTGCCATAGGCTCCAAGCATCTTGCCGAACTCTACGGCCTTAAAGTGCTGGAAGAAGGCATCGAAACCAACAAACACAATTTCACACGTTTCCTGGTATTCTCACCACCATCGCGCGCCAACCTCCTGCGCAACATTCTCCAGGCCGACAAGGCCAGCATCGTTTTCTCCCTACCCCACGAGGAGGGTTCCCTCTCACAGGTGCTATCAGTGCTGTCGTTCTACAAACTCAACCTCACCAAAATCCAATCCTTGCCCATCATCGGCCACGAGTGGGAATACCTGTTCTACGTCGATGTGCTCTTCAACGATTACACGCGCTACAGCCAGGGCATCGACGCCATCAGGCCCCTCACCTCGCAGCTCAACATCCTCGGCGAGTACCGCCACGGCCGAGAGTCCATATAGCGGCAGAAGCCCCGCCACATCGTCAAGGTGTGGCGGGGCTTCGCTCGTATGGAATACGGTGTGTCGCCTACAGTATCTGACGGTAGAGGTCAACGATGTCCTGCCGGCTTACGGCGCGCGGGTTGTCTGGCGTGCACACGTCGGCAATGGCTTGGTCGGCCAGGGCGGGGATGTCGGCCTCGGTGATGCCCAGCTCGCTAAGGCGCTTGTTGGTGCCCACGCGGGCGCTGAGATCTTCTATGGCTTTGCAGGCAGCCTCGGCAGCCTCGTCGGTGCTCATGCCGTTGGCATACACGCCGCAGGCTTTGGCAATCTCCACATACTTCTCCTTGGCGGCAGGCATGTTGAAACGCATCACCGTGGGCAGAAGCATGGCGCACGCCACGCCGTGAGGCACGTCGAAGAGGGCGCTCAGAGGGTGAGCCATGCCGTGGTCAACACCCAGCCCGACATTGGAGAATGCCATGCCTGCAACATACTGTGCCACAGCCATGCCGTCGCGTCCAACGGGGTTGGTGGGCTCATCGACAGCCAATGGCAAGTACTTATATATCATCTCAATGGCTTTGACCTCAAACATGTCGCTGAGTTCCCAAGCTGCCTTGGTGATGAGACCCTCGATGGCGTGGGTCATGGCATCCATGCCTGTGGCAGCGGTGAGGCTCTTCGGCAGTGAGTACATCAACTCGGCATCGATGATGGCCACGCAGGGTATGTCGTTGGGATCCACACACACCATCTTGGCCTGACGGCTCTCGTCGATGATGACATAGTTGATGGTTGTCTCGGCGGCCGTGCCGGCGGTTGTGGGCAGGGCGATGATGGGCAGGGCTTTCTTCTTCGTGTCAGCAACGCCCTCAAGCGAGACGATGTCGCCAAACTCGGGGTTGTTGACCACGATGCCTATGCCCTTGGCAGTATCCATGCTCGAGCCGCCGCCGATGGCCACGATGAAGTCCGCGCCGGCACGCTTGCATGCCTCTATGCCGTTCTTCACGTTCGTCACGGTGGGGTTGGGCTTCACGTCGTCAAAGATGTCATAGGCTATGCCAGCCTCGTCCATGACGTCGAGCACCATCTTCGCCACGCCGAATTTCATTAGACCCTTGTCCGTCACTACGAGTGCTTTCTTGAATCCGAGACGGCTGACCACCCCGGGCAGCTCCTTGCGAGCGCCAGGTCCGAAGTACGATACTTCGTTAAGAATGAATCTGTTTACCATGAGAATGTTAGTTTATGGGAAATGCATTTGCACTGCAAAGATAGCTCGATTTCACTGAACCGCCATCCAATAACTCAAACATTAGCATTGTTTAACATCTGCCAGTGCGAGAGTGACTCTTACCTTTGCACCCTACGATAGGATAATCATGGACTTCGTCTGATTCGCTGAAAAGCGTCTGAACATGAGGGGGTGTATTCGTCTAATTAGCGTAATTCGTGGGAAATAGATATGATTATGGTTGAGGTTGAATGATGAAACATTGACTGGGCTTGCTACGGAAACAAATGATGTCGTTCTCTTGTGTAATACCCACCGGGCGTCCTTTTGCATCAAGTACCCGAAGGGCCTGATTTCTTGGAACGTACAATCGGCACTCGCGTCCGAGATTACTTCTGATAGAAGCTCGAACAAGTTTCCCTTCACTCCATTCTATATCAACTTCAAAGCCTCCACGGGCACGGAGTCCCTTGACACATCCTGAGGGCAATGCTGTTGGCAGGGCAGGCAGTAGGCGGATATAGCCTTCGTGGCTTTGCAGGAGCATCTCAGCAATGCCAGCAGTGAAACCGAAGTTACCATCGATCTGAAAAGGAGGGTGAGCATCGAAGAGGTTGGGATAGAGACGGCCCTCAGGGTTGTCATTGCGCTGTTCGTCGCTGGGCAGCAGATGCATGAGCGAACGCACTAATTTATAGGCATGGTTGCCGTCGAGCAGTCGTGCCCAAAGGTTAAGCTTCCAACCAATGCTCCATCCCGTGGCCTCGTCGCCACGCTGGTTGAGTGTCACGCGGCAAGCCTTCCATGCTTCGGGAGTATGGGATGCTGAAATCTGTGCGCTGGGATATAGACCATAGAGGTGAGAGACATGGCGATGGTGATCATCGGGGTTGTCAGCATCTTCGAGCCATTCCTGCAGCTGTCCGTATTGACCTATATGCAATGGCGGTAATTGGTTGAGGAAGAGACGAAGCGAATCCTGATAATCATTATCGACACCCAATTGTTGAGCTGCAAGCAACGTTTGTGTGGCTACGTCGCGAACAATCTCGGTGTCCATCGTGGGGCCAGCTACAACGGATGCCGAACCGCTGAATTCACCTCCGGGTCCGTGCTCTGGCGATACGCTGGGACAGGTGACGAGCCAACCGTATTGTGGGTGCGGCACCATGAATGAACGGTAGAAATCAACAGCACCGCGCATGATGGGATATGCCTCTGCAAGGAAAGTGCGGTCGCCCGTAAACTGATAGTGTTCCCACAGATGAGTCGTAAGCCATGCACCACCATTGGGCCAAGCTCCCCAGAAAGCGCCATCGACCATACCCGTAGTGCGCCAAATGTCGGTATTGTGGTGAGCGCACCATCCTTGGGCACCATACATATCGCGTGCCGTTTGTTGCCCCGTCTGACTGATGTCGCGGATAAGCCTGAAAAGCGGTTCTGCCAGTTCGCTAAGGTTGCATACCTCGGCTGGCCAATAGTTCATCTGTGTGTTGATGTTGATAGTGTATTTCGAATCCCAGATGGGCTTGGTGTCTTTGTTCCATAGCCCTTGCAGGTTGGCTGCCTGTCCTCCCGGTTGCGAAGATGAGATAAGCAGGTAACGGCCGTAGTTGAAGAGCAGAGACAACAGGCCGGGGTCGGCACAGGTAAGGCTGTCCGCGTGTTCGGCAAAGCGTTTGACACGCAGGTCTGTATCAAGGGATTTGCTATTTGCAATTTGCTGCGCTGTGCCATCCAGTCGCAGGCTTACGCGGTCGAAGTACCTGTGGTACATCTCGCGATGCTTGCGCAGTAACTTTTTCCAAGACTGTCGGGCGGCAACATCAAGCATTTCTTCCGTTCGCGCGTGTGCAGATGCTGAGACATCATTGTAACTAACGAAGTTTGTGGCTGCTGCAATGTAGATGGTTGCCTCGGTAGCATCTGTAATGGTCAAAGTGGAGTCTGTCAGCACCTGCTTGCCGTCACGTTGGCGCGCTTCCACCTGCATCTCCATATTCAGTGCTGCGGACACGCCCTCATGCTCCATGCCCTCGGCACGAGATACGAGGCGGTTGTTTTCCCCTGTGGTGGTAAATGTAGGCAGTGGTGAGTTGAAGCGCAGACAGAAAGTGAGGCTGTGTGGCTTGGATGCTGTGAGGTGCAAGGCAATGACCCCCGTCGGTAGTGAGGCAATGACCTCTGTGCGGTAGTCGGTTCCGGCTTCTGTCCATTCTGTCGTGGCAACAGCATCTCCAATATTCAGACAACGATGATAATCACGTATTTCTGTGGCATCGGCTTTCGGACGCTCAATCAACAATGAACCCAGCGTGCAGAAAGGCATACCGTTGCGCCCCGAAAGGAATTTGCGATTGATGAGCTGCTGTGCTTCCATGTTTTTTCCATCGAATACGAGACGGCGCACTTCGGGAAGAGCCTCCAACGCGGCAGGATTATCGTTGCGGTGTGGGCCGCCAGCCCAAAAGGTTGCTTCGTTAAGCTGAATCTCATCGACAGCGACACCGCCATAAACCATGGCTCCCATACGGCCGTTACCCACAGGCAGCGCATCGGTCCATATGGCTGCTGGCCGTGAATAACGAAGGGTGAGGGCGTCATCCTGTGCTGACAGAAGCTGGCTAAAAGATATACAAATCAGTAGAATGGCAAAGTCTTTTGTTCTCATAGATTGTTACGTTCTATTTTAAGTCGATGAGTGTAATCCATACTTGATGACGTCATGTGAGAAACCGGGAGGCTCTAGGTTCTGAACTAATGAGTCAAGGAGTTGGCGAAGCAAGTGGTCGTAAATCGTATTGCCTTAATCCTATTTATTTAGCTATTTGTGCCGCAAAGGTAGTCATTACGCCCCGAAGAACCAAGCTTTTCGTCCAAAAATGTCCATATTCCCGTCTCAATTCACCCATATTTAACACTTGACCCATGCGCATGGAACGTTTGACCCGTGCGCATGGGTCAATCGTTCCATGCGCACGGGTCAATCTACCAACCTATGTCTCTCGTTTCACGAAGCTTACAGATATGTCGCCATCATATATTATCCTTCACCACAAGTTCTGCATGTTGTTTAACGACCTACATCTGCTTCAACCTCTCAATGAATGCCTGAAGCTTCAGCACGAGAATCTGCGGGAAGGGCAGGTCGCGCAGCACATCGTAGTGCGAGTCATTCGACACGATGTAGGTGGCGTTGGCGGCGAAGGCACAGTCCACGAACTTGTTGTCGTCGGGGTCGGCGGTTATCAGCCCCATGTGGAAGTGCGGGTCTATACGCATCACGTTGCTTCGCTTCAAGATGAGGTCTATCACGTTACGCGCAATCTCAGGCCTTGTCATACGTGCTATCACCTCTTCGTACTCTTCCAGTATCTCGGTACTGATGCAGAGCGTGTAACGGCCCCTCCTGAAAACCCTGCCATACGGGGTAGGCCGAGCCTCGTCTTGAGAGCGAGACAAGCAGGCTGTTGGTATGGAGCACCACGCGGTCATTCTGCATATTCGTGCCGGCTGTTAGCGTGTACGTCCTCTTTCAGAATTTGGTTTATGCGCTCCTGGCTCCACTCGCCGCTGTCCCAGAGTCGGTCCATGCCCTCGTCTATCTTGCGGGCGTAGAACTGGCAGACCACCTCGCGCAGTTCGTCGAGTTCTTCCTTGGTCTTGATGTGTCCCAGCAGCTGAAGGAATTCCAGCTGTGCCTGGTTCAGTACGGTTCTTTCTGTTGCTTCCATATTTCTTGCGTTTATATCGTTAACTGCGTGCAAAGAAATACTTTTCTGCGAGACAAATGCGATTTCCGCGCAAAATGTCGCACGGGAATGATTTTCCCCTGATTATCCGTCTGTCTCAGTCTGTCAACGCGCGATTGTTTCTGTCGGTAGAGAGGAAAGGAGGGCGGCTCCGTCCGCGCCGTGGCTTTCGGGGCCGCCCTCCTTGGGTTTGGTTCAGTCGGATTTGTCTTGCAACAATGTTACTTCACCACGCCCTTCTTACCGCCGACGATGAACAGTCCCTTCGTGGGCTGCATCACGCGGCGACCCTGCAGGTCGTAGATGACAGCGTCCTTGGTGTCGGCAGCTGTCTTGACGGTGCTGATGCCAGTGGTCTCGCCCTCAAAGACGATGCTCAGAGCGCGGGCATTGTTGGGTGACTGTGTAAGTTCAATCCAGCACTTGCCTGCGGCCAGCGTGCCGGCATCCTTCACCCATACAAAGTCGTGGCCGTTGGAGAGCACGTAGTAGTCGGCGGCCTGCATGTCCTCGTCGGTGAAGGTCTTCTCCGCGAGCGTACCCTTGAAGTGCTCGCTGTCGTACTCCACGTCGTCGGCATCCTCGCTGATCACGACGAGACTCACCTCAACTTCCTCGTCATTGTCGTTGTAGATGAGGTAAGGCATCTCGGCGGCTACCACGCTCAGTTTGGCGGTCAGTTCCACCTCCGTGTTGCTGACGTTCTTCACCGAGTAGAGCGACACGCCTGCAACAGCGGTCTCTATCTGGCGCTTGTCGCCATCGATGCGGGCCATGTAGCTCTTGGCGGGGATGGTGATGGTGACGCGCGACACCTCCACCTCAGCGGTGTTGGCGGCTGTGTTGAGTGCTGCGATGGCTGCTTCAACCTCTGCCTGCGTAGCGTCGGCATTGTCTTTCACGGCCTTGGCGGCGTCGATGGCATCCTTCAGGGCGGCGGCAGCGTCGGGGGCGCTGTCCTTGATGCTCTCATAGTAGGCCTCAGCAGCGACGATGTCGTCGTTCAGGTCATCCTTGGTGTCCTTCCATAATAGCTATTATTGCGTGAATTAGAGCGCAAAGGTACTCCTTTTTCATGAATACACATGCTTCAGAGGCAAAAAATGGTAGGTAGGCAACGGAATATGAGCTTTTGGGAGGAAAAGGGGAAAAGAGTGTCTAATTTTTTGACGTTTTAACCCAAAGCATTACACTTCTGTCAGAAGGAATGCCCTTTGCGGTCTTTAGCGCCTGTACGTTATAGTCTTAGCACCTACGCGTCCTACATCAGCGCCTTGAAGGCGCTGATGAGCTGGTCGTTTTCGGGTGGGCTTTGCACGGCGATGCGGAAATGTGCTGGCGTGAGACCTTGGAAATTGGCTGCGTCGCGGATGAGGATGCCGTGGTTGTTGGCGAGGTGAGCCTTCAGTGCTGTCGCTGTGCCGCTATGCAGGTGGCACAGGAGGATGTGCGTGTCGGATGGATGCACATCGACAATCCCTGTTGCAGCGAGGGCCGCGGCCACGCGTTGGCGCTCGTCCAGGAGCTGTTGCAGCGGCAGCGTGTAGTGGCTTTCATGTTCGAGCAGGAACATGGCGGCTTTCTGCGCGAGGCTGTTGACGCTCCACGGCATGTGATGCGCTCGCAGTTGGCCAATGAGTGCTTGGTGGGCTGTGACGAAGCCTATGCGCAGCCCCGGCACGGCGAAGCGCTTGGTCATGGAGTGCAACATGATGACATTGGGGCGCGCAACGGCCTCAGCCACAGGCAACAACGGTCGCTGCGTGAAGTGCGAATAGCTGGCATCGATGACAAACAGCGTTTGCGGGTTGGCATCGATGGTGTGCAGAAGAGGCTCCAGCGGCATCACCGTGCCAGTGGGGTTGTTGGGGTTGCACAGCCATGCAAGCGACGTGGGTGTGGAAGACGGCAGTTGGTCCACTGCCGTCACGGCGATGCCTGCCAGGCGACATGCGTCGGCATATTCGCTGAAAGTAGGTGTCACGACCAAGGCGCTGGCTGTGCGTGGGGCATCCTCCACCACTCCCCCACCCTTTGCTGGGCGCGGTTGTGTGCTGGCAATGAGATAGATAGCCTCTATGGCACCATTGGTTACGATGACCTGCGAAGCGTCGATGCCGAGCCTCTGGGCGATGGCTCTCTCCACGGTTGCCGACGAAGGTTCGGGATAGTTGGCCACGGCGGGCATGCACGCCGCAAGGTGGGCGTAGAGTGGGCTGTGGTCGAAGTGGTTATAAACGTTGGAGCTGAAGTTGACCTTGATGCCGGGGTAGGCAAAGATGTCGTCGCCGTGGCCGTGGAGCATAGATGATGAGGTGTGTGGGATGGCTGTTGTGGTTGGTGAAGTCAGAGCTTACGCCTTGAGTATCGAGTAAAGGAGGTCCATGTCGAGATGGCGGCGCACGTGGTCGGCCAGGCGGTCGTACTGCGTCTCCTTGAACGCTGCCGGGTCCATGGCAGCGGGTTGCGCCGGGCTTTTGTCGTGGAGCAGGTAGTCGATGACGGGGGCGTTGTCCAGGAAGCCGTGGATGTAGGTGCCTATGCAATGGTCGCCCTCGAGGATGGCCTGGTCGGTGGTGCTCACGCCCTGATGAATCTCGTAGCCCCGGCACGTGTGGCCCCGGAAGGTGAATGAGACCTGGCGCGTGGTCTTCTCGGGCGACATCGTGGTGTTGATGGGCAGCAGCGCAAGTCCCGGCAGCGAGGCTATGGAACCCTCTATGCCATCTGGGTCGTTGACGGTGAGGCCCATCATCTGGTAGCCTCCGCAGATGCCAACCACTGTTGTGCCGCGGCGGTGAGCACCCTGTATGGCCGCCGCGCAGCCGTTGCGGCGCAGCTCCAAGAGGTCGTCGAGGGTGGCCTTTGTGCCTGGCAGGATGATGATGTCGGCCTTGGCGAGGTCACTGACGTTGTTTGTGTAGAAGAGGTTGACGCGCGGTTCGCGCTCGAGTGTGTCGAAGTCGGTGAAATTGCTGAGGTGGCGGAGCAGCACCACGGCGATGTTGACCTTGCCCTCGGCGAGCTGGCGCCGTTTGTTGGCGAGGCTCACGCTGTCCTCTTCCTCGATGTAGATGTCATCATAATAAGGCACCACGCCAATGACCGGCACGCCGCAGATGTCGTGGAGCAAGCGGCGGCCCTCGTCGAAGAGACGCATGTCACCACGGAACTTGTTGACGATGATGCCCTTGATGCGCGCGCGGTCGGCGGGTGTCTGAAGCATGATGCTGCCATAGGCCGAGGCAAAGACGCCGCCACGGTCTATGTCAGCCACGAGGACGACGGCGGCATCGGCATGGCGCGCCATGGGCATGTTGACGAGGTCGGTGGCGCGCAGGTTGACCTCGCTGATGCTGCCGGCACCCTCCATGACGATGGGGTTGTAGCGCTGCGCGAGACGGTCGAAAGCGCCACACACCTCAGCCCTGAAGTCGGGGCCGGCGGGTTGGCTGCCGCCGTCGGTGCGCCGCCAGAAGGAATAGGCATCACGGTTGCCTATGGGCCGGCCGTGGAGCACAACCTGGCTCGTGTGGTTGGAGTTTGGTTTTAGCAACAGGGGGTTCATGTCGGTGTGGCAGGGTATGCCTGCCGCCTCGGCCTGCACGGCCTGTGCACGACCTATCTCGAGTCCCTCGGGCGTGGCGTAGGAGTTGAGGGCCATGTTCTGGGCCTTGAATGGCGCGGGGTGGTAGCCATCCTGGCGGAAGATGCGGCACAGAGCCGTGGCGACGACGCTCTTGCCCACGTCGCTCCCCGTGCCGGCGAGCATGAGGGGCCGCAGTGGGGCGTGGATGGTCGTTGAGGCTTGTGCGGGCGTAGCGGCCAGTGGCGCCGATGGCGGCCGTGAGGCGGCGCGGCTGTCGGCAGTGAAGAAGGGTGTGTAGAGGTGTGTGTAGCTGGCCACGACGTTCTTGTAGCGCAGCACGGGCGTGGCCACGGGTGCGCCCGTGGCGTCATAAACCTGGCAGACGGACGTCGGCTGTGGAGCGGCGTCGCTGGTGCCGGCGCCGGTGTCGGCAGTTAGGAACTGCGTGTAGTGGAACTCATGGCCACGGTGCTCGACACCGTCGATGACGAAGCGCCGGTAGCCGAGCGAGAGGCGGCGCTGGGCTGTGCGTGCAGTTATGGTGTGTGGCAGCACGCCACACATGGGGTATGTGGCGTCGTCGGTGACTATGGCCTCGCAGAGATACATCATGCCTCCGCACTCGGCCGCCACACGTCCGCCGCGTTGGGCAAAGTTGCGTATGGCCGTGCGGCAAGCTTCGTTGGCTGCCAGCGTCTGGAGATGCTTCTCGGGATAGCCCCCGGGCAGGTACAGCAGGTCGATGCCGTCGAGGCGGGGCACGTCGGTCTCGGGGTCGAAGAAGGTGACATGGTGCCAGCGGTCGAGGTTCTCCTGGTAGATGAACGAGAAGGACTCGGCATTGCGCGCCACGGCCACGGCCCACTCCCCAGCCGCTGTGCCTGGCGCTTCTCCGCCAGCTGCCGTGCCTGGTGCTTCTCCGCCAGGTCCCCCAGCCGCCGTGCCTGGCGCTTCTCCGCCAGCCGCCGTGCCTGGCGCTTTTCCGCCAGATTCCCCAGCCGCTGTGCCTGGCGCTTCTCCGCCAGCTGCCGTGCCTGGTGCTTCTCCGCCAGCTGCCGTGCCTGGCGCTTTTCCGCCAGGCATGTCGGCGAGCAAGGCATCGACATCGACATGCTCGGCCACGAGGGCCGCCAGCTGGCTGATGTCGCTGCGCTCCGAGAAGTCCAGGCCCAGATAGCGTGAGCCATGCTCGAGGGCGGCGGTGCGGGGTATGAAGCCGTAGCAGCGCAGCTGAAGGTCGCGGCACACCTGCTGCAGCATGGCGCGGTGGCGCTGCGATCCCACCTTGTTGAAGATGACACCGGCGATGCGCACGTCGTGGCGGAAGGCGGCGAAGCCCGCGAGCAGCGGTGCCAACGAGTAGGCGGCACTGCGGGCATCGACCACCAGCACCACGGGGATGCCCAGCACGGCGGCAATCTCGGCCGACGAGCCGCGGTCGCGGTCGTAGCCGTCGAACAGCCCCATCATACCCTCGACGACACACACGTCGGCGTCACGGCCATAGCGGCCAAAGAGGGTGGCGACGTGGTCGGGCGTGGCCATGAAGGTGTCGAGGTTGATGCTGGGGCGCCCGCATGCGCGGTGGTGAAACTTGGTGTCGATATAGTCGGGGCCGCACTTGAAGGGCTGCACGCGCAGACCGCGCTCGCGCAGCGCAGCGAGCAGCCCGAGGGCGACGGTGGTCTTGCCGCATCCCGACGTGGGGGCGGCTATCAGCATAGCATGAGGCATAGCGAGAGGTAGAGAAGCAGTTCGGTGATGATGAACGTGGCACCGCAGCAGTCGCCGGTGTAGCCCTGCAGACGGCGGTGCATCCACGCGAAGAGCGCGGCGCAGCCGCCCACGGGCAGCACCAAGGCGGCGAGCCACTGCCCCATCGTGGGCGACGTGGCCGGCGTGAGCACCAGGCATAGCGCCACGGGTGCGACGGCGAGCAGCAGTGTGAGCAGGCGTTCGGCCACGGGTGTGGCTTCATAGACGAGGCGGTTCTTGGCCTCGGCCTCGCTGCGGGCGTATGGCAGGAAGAGGATGATGGTGGAGCTGAGGCCCTTGGCCATGGTGTCGGCTGCCACGATGGCTAAGGGCGAGAGGCCCACGTCGATGAGTTCGGTGAGGACGTTCCACACGAGGAGCACGTAGAGCACCAGCCCCAGCACGCCGTAGGTGCCTATGTGGGAGTCCTTCATGATGGCGAGTGTGCGCTCGCGCGAGGTGCCGCCGCCAAAGCCGTCGCAGAAGTCGGCAAAGCCGTCCTCGTGCAGGGCACCCGTGAGCAGGCACCGCGCCGCCAGGGCCACGGCCACAGCCACCTCCGGCGCCAGGCAGAGGCTGTCGGCCACGGCGACGACCGCCGCCATCGTGCCGCCCGTGAGCCACCCGGCGAGGGGCCACAGCGGCACGACGTGCTGGAAATAGCGGCGCTCGATGGTGGCGATGCGCCACAGCGGCAGCCGCGTGAAGAACATCAGCGTCGCCAGCGCGCGCTTAGAAATACTTTGTAATCTCGGCATGTTGGAAATTGTCCATTTCGTTGAGCAGGTGAACGGCCGAGGCCACGATGGGGTAGGCACACAGCGCGCCCGTGCCCTCGCCAAGGCGCATGCCAAGGCGCAGCAGCGGCGTGGCATGCATGGCGTGGAGCATGAGGCTGTGGCCGCCCTCGTCGCCACAATGGCCAAAGATGGCACACTCGCGCACCGACGGTTGCAAGCGCTCGGCGGCGAGCATGCATGCCGTCATGATGAAGCCATCGACGAGAATCACCATGCGCCGCTCGGCAGCGCGTAGCATGGCACCGATGGCGGCGGCCATCTCGTAGCCCGCGAAATAGCGCACGGTGTCGGCTACGGAGGGGGCATCCACGCTTGCGCGGAAATGCTCCACGGCGCGTGTGAGCACGTCGAGCTTATGGCTGATGCCGGCGGCGGCGAGGCCGCTGCCGGCTCCCACGCATTGCGGCAGGGGAATGTCGAGTAGTAGGTGCATGAGCACGCTCGATGGCGACGTGTTGCCAATGCCCATCTCGCCGAGCGAGAGCACATTGCTGCCTTCGGCGCCAACGGCATCGACCTGCTCGCGGCCCACGGCCAGGGCGCGCTCCCACTCGGCGGCCGTCATGGCTGCGCCGTGGAGGAAGTTGCGGGTGCCGCGGGCTATCTTGCGGGGGATGATGTGGGCATGGCGCACGGGGTCGAAGTCGAAATCCACGCCCACATCGACGATGCGCAGCGTGAAGCCATGCTGGCGGCACAGCACGTTGACGCCGCCGCCGCCGCGGCCGTAGTTGAGCATCTGCTGCCACGTCACCTCGCGCGGCGAGAGCGACACGCCCTCGCGCTCTATGCCATGGTCGCTGCCGAAGAGGATGTGGGCGGGTTGGCGCAGCTCGGGGCTGAGGGTGTCCTGGATGAGGGCCACTTGCATGGCCACCTCTTCGAGCACGCCAAGCGAGCCTTTGGGCTTGTTGAGGTTGTCGAGCTTGGCTTGTATGGATTGTTGGGAAATCATAGCTTTTTGGGAGAAGGATGGGGGTGCGGCTGGCAGCCGCACGCAATGGACGAAATTAGGGGCAATAGGGGAATAGGGGCGGGGGAAGCGGGGAAGGTGAGGGTAAGGGAAGCGGGGTAAGGGAAGCGGGGTAAGGGGAAGCGGGTCGGGCTGAAGGCATTATGGGGCGGTGGGAGGTTGTTGGCTCTTGAGGTGTATGGGGATTCCGCTCACCATGAGCACCACGTCGTTGGCTCGCGCGGCCACATACTGGTTGAGCCATCCCAGAAGGTCGGTGAAGCGGCGCTGTAGGGCATTGGCGCTGGTGCCTCCGAGGCCAATCTCGTTGGTCACGAAGATGAAGGTGGCGTCCTGCGCCGTGAAGCGGTCGAACTCCGCCTGCATGAGGCGCAGCGTGGCATCCACATCGGGGGGCGCCTGGTCGGGGGCCTGCGGTGTGAAGTAGTTGGTGGCCCATAGGGTGAGGCAATCAACGAGCACCACGCGTCCGCTGACATCGTGGCGGCTCAGATGGCGCTCCTCCTCGATGTTGGTCCACTGCGGGCCGCGGCGTGTCTGGTGGCGGCGCACGCGCTCCCGGAACTCGTCGTCCCATATGTGGGCCGTGGCCACATAGACGGGGTGGTCGGTGAGCGAGAGCGCAAGGCGCTCGGCGTAGGCGCTCTTGCCGGAGCGCTGCCCGCCGGTGATGAGGGTGATGTGTGTCATGAGCGTCGGCGAAGGAGAATGGCTATTGCCACGGGCGCCCCGATGAGCGCCGTGACGGAGTTGATGGGCAGCGCGCCCTCCATGCCGGGCAGACGCGCTATGAGGTTGCACACGAGGGCCAGAGCCGCCCCGCAGAGGAAGGTGGCTGGCAGGAGCGTGCGGTGGTCGGAGGTCACGAAGATGCCTCGTGCGATGTGTGGCACTGCCAGCCCGAGGAACATGATGGGTCCGCAGTAGGCGGTGGTGACGGCGGTGAGCACGCCTGCAGAGCAGATGATGAGCATGCGCGAGCGCCGTATGTTGAGGCCGAGGTTGGCAGCATAGCGTTCGCCCAGGAGCAGCATGTTGAGAGGCTTGGCCAACAGCATGGCCAGCGGGCATAGCACGGCCATCAGACCCACGAACACCCACACCTGGCCGCCGGTGACGCGCGCAAACGACCCCAAGCCCCAGATGACGTAGGCGCGGATGTCCTCCTCGCTGGAGAAGTATTTGAGCACGCCGATGATGGCGGTGGCGATGTAGCCGATGAGCACGCCGACGATGAGCAACGTGGCGCGGCCCTCGACGCGGCGCGACAGCCACACGATGAGCATCATGGCCGCTAGCGCACCCACGATGGCGGCCACCGTCAGCGCCGTGTTGCCCACAAGGCCGAAGCGCGACAGCGCGCGTCCGCCAAGGCTGCCGCCGAGCAGCACCATGAAGGCTACGCCGAGGCTGGCCGCCGAGCTCACGCCGAGCACCGAGGGTCCGGCCAGGGGGTTGTGGAACACGGTCTGCATCTGCAGCCCGGCCAGCGAGAGGCCAGCGCCGCAGGCTATGGCCGTCAGCGTCTGCGGCAGGCGTGTGTGGAGCACAATGTTGGAAAACACCTCGCTGGGCGTGCCCCGGCCCATGAGGATGTCGATGACCTCAGCAACGGGTATGGCCACCGACCCCACGGCGAGATTGAGCAGCGCCAGTGCGGGTATGCTGATGAGCAGGAGTAGGAATCGTGAGTGTGACAATGGTGGGGTGTGGGTTAAGCGTTGTGGATTATGATGTCGAGGTCGCCGGTGGGAAAGACGCGGCGGCAGTGCTCCATGCAGCGACGGCGCAGCGCCTCGAAGAATGGCGGCGGCATTAGCCCCCATAGCTCGCGCGCCATGGTGATGCCGCCGATGGCGGTGGCAGCGTCGGCGATGCCGGCCTCGCGGGCCACGCTGACGAGGAACTGGCGGTTCATGGTCACCTTGTGGGAGTGGGTGTCGAGGTGGCCCTCGGCAAGCTTCACGGCTTTGCCTATCATGATGCCCAGCACAACGCGCCCAAAGCCCAGGGCATGGGCACGCGCCAGCGCCTGGCCCACGAAGTTGCCATAGTGGATGACGCGCAGCGAGGGCATGGCGGCCAGCAGCGCCTCCTCGCCGCGCTTGCCGGAGGCCAGGCCTATGGCCGTGCAGCCCATGGCGCGCGCCACCTCCATCTCGCGTGATATGCTCTGCACAAAGGCGTCGTTGGAGAGGGGGGTGACGATGCCCGAGGTGCCTATGATGCTGATGCCATCGACGACGCCCACGCGCGGGTTGAACGTCTTCTCTGCCAGCTGGCGGCCGCCAGCGACGCTGATGGTGACATCCAGCGGGGCATCGGTCAGCGCCTGCAGCGACTCGGTGATGCAGCGGCGCGGCGTGGCGTTGATGGCGGGTTCGCCCACGGCGATGCCCAGCCCGGGCAGCGTCACGCGGCCCACGCCGTCGCCCTGCAGGAAGCGGATGCCCTCGCGGCGGTCGGTCGCCACGGCAACGCGCGCGTCGATGCGCGCGCCACGGGTGACGTCGGGGTCGTCGCTGAAGTCCTTGACACAGTAGGCGGTGGCGCTGAGTGTGGCGGGCTGCGCGATGGCAGCGGCGGAGGTGACGGGCGGCTCATACCCCACCTCGACGCCCACGGTCTCGCCGTCGGGCAGACGCACGTCAACGCTCGCGGGTGTCTCGCCAGTGAGCATATAGTGGGTGGCGGCCACGGCAGCGGCCGTGGCACAGGTGCCTGTGGTGAGTCCCGTGTGCAGGGGGAAGAAGGCCGGCAACAGGCGCTCCACACTGCGGCGCAGGCCCCGCGGACCGTTGACGGTCAGTACCTGGCAGCCCACATCGGGCAACGGCGGGCGCATGACGACGAACACCTGCACCCCGGCAGCACGGGCGGCGCGCACCTTCTCCTCGAAGCCGCCGCTGATGCCGCTTTCCTTCGTGATGATGGCCTCGGGACGTAGGCGGCTGATGAGCGCGGCAGTGTCGTCGTGCTCATAATAGGCCAGGCGGGCGGGCGGGAAGCCTTGGCCTACGGCCGTGGCTAAGGAGCTGCCGCGGTCGAGGATGCGGAACCAGCATGCATCGTGGTGCTGCCAGTAGGGCCGCAGCTTGGCGATGGTGTTGACGCCGGTGAGCGCCAGCAAGCGGCCGACATGGTGTCTCTCCAACTGCGCAACGGCATCGCCGAAGTCGGCACACCACACGAGGTCGGCATCGCGAGGCGGATAGAGGCGCTCGTAGCGCACCACAGGCACGCCCAGCTCGTGCGCCGCAAGCATGATGTTGAGGTGCAGCGCTTCGGCAAACGGATGGGCAGCATCGACGATGAGCGCCACGCCGTGGGCGCGGCAGCAAGCCGTCATAGCCTCCACCGTCATGCCACCGCTGAGGGCCACGCCGTGGTGCAGCGCAAGGTCCTGTGCGCCGGTTTTGGTGCTGTAGAGAAATGGCTTGCCGGCCTGCTCGAGCACCTCTGCGGCCTTGCGGCCTTCTGTTGTTCCGCCGAATACTATGATCACGTGTGGATGGGCTGGGGGGATGGTGATAGGGCTTATGGCCGGAAGAGGTGTGAGAATGAGGCGTCGTAGAGGCGGCTCAAGCCCTCGCGGTTGTCGATGGCCTCGCCCACGACGAGCATCGTGGTCAGCGTGAGGCCGTTGGCGTGGACCATGGCGGCGAGATCCTTGAGCTGTCCGCGATAGATGCGCTGGTCGGGCCAGGTGAGATGGTAGCACGCGGCCACGGGCGTCTCGGGCGGATAGCCGCCGTCGAGGAGCTGCGCCTGCACGTCATCGACGATGCTGGCAGAGAGGAAGATGCACATCGTGGACTGCGAACGTGCCAGCAGACGGAGCTTCTCGCGCTCGGGCATCGGTGTGCGCCCCTCGCCGCGGGTGAGGATGATGGTCTGCGTGCGCTCGGGGATGGTGAATTGCGAGCGCAGCTCGGCGGCAGCAGCGAGGAAGCTGCTGATGCCGGGTGTGATGTGGTAGCTCATGCCGTGGCGGTCGAAATAGGCCATCTGCTCCTCGATGGCGCCGAAGATGCAGGGGTCGCCCGTGTGGAGGCGCACGATGAGATGTCCGCGCTCGTAGTGCTGACGCATGAGTTCGCACTGCTCCTCGAGCGCCATGTCGGCCGACGAGCGCACCGTGGCGCCCGCCTTGTGGCACTCGGTGAGAGCCTTGGGCACGAGGCTCCCGGCGTAGAGGATGAGGTCGGCACGCTCCAGGAAGCGTCGGCCCTGCACGCTGATGAGGTCGGGGTTGCCCGGCCCTGCACCCACTATCTCCACATGCCCGTGGCGCAGACAGCGGCTGTCGATGGCGAGCGCCAGTGTCCAGGTGTCGGCTTTTACCTTCGGCAGTACAAGGTTGCCGTGGTTGCTGCCAAGGATGGCCGCCGCCTCGCACACGCTGGGCGTGCCAACGTGTTTGGCCACCGTGGCGCTGGGCGTGGGCACTTCAACCTGGTTTAGCTCGGAGGCCGTGAAGAAGACCACGGCGTGGCCATGGCGCTTGCGCAACATGCCGACAAAGGGTTCATCTGCCTTCACGTCGATGGTGCAAAAGCGCGCCACAGACGTGGGATGAATGCCGTGGGCAACGAGGGCGTCGGCCATCTCGCTGTAGATCTCCTCGTAGCGTGCGGGGCGGTGGGCAAGCCCAAAGCCCGCGGTGGCAACCTTGGGCACGAAGTGGAGGCACGCCACTCCGGCGGGGGCGCGGCGCACGAATGGCGACACGACGACCACGAGGGCGAACCTGTCGGGCGTGGCATCGTCGATGGTGCTGATGGCGGTGACGTGGGGTGGCATCGTGGTCTCAAGGTATTCGGTGCCCGCGTCGCGCACGTCGAGCAGCAGCGCCGTGGGTTTGCGGTTGACGAAGGCGAAGATGCATTGGTTCATGTCGGGCGCACCGGCAATGGTCCAGCCGAAGCGCGGCGCCAGCGTGTCGAGAGCCCACAGGCCCGCCACATCGCTCTGGGTGGTGACGACGGCTTCGCCGCCGATGGCTGCCGCCAGATGCGTGGCCAGGGCGTTGGCACCGCCGATATGCCCGGAGAGCACGGCGATGACCTTTTGCCCGAGGCTGTCGATGCACACCACGGCGGGGTCGGTGTGCTTGTCCTCGACCAGCGGGGCTATGGTGCGCACGCAGATGCCCAATGCCCCGACGAAGACGAAGGCGTCGAAGTCGTGCCAGCGCGTGGCCACGTCGCTGCGGCGGAGCATCTCGCCCGACAGCTCCTGCGCCACACGGCTCGCCACCTGCTGGCCGGCCTCACTGATTTGCAGTATTGCTACTTTCATTATGTGTTGCTTGTACTTGTATGCGTTATAGGCACGGATGGCGGTAGCTGTCAGCCGGCCACCACGGCCTTGAGTATCTCTATGGGGTTATTGTCGTTGAGCTGAATGCGCATGGGCGGCTCCTGTCTGAGGCCGAGCGCGCGGCATGCCTCGTCCCACATCTGGCGGCTCGGCGCGCGGTGGGGCGTGAGGCTATCCACGACGGCCGACGTCACGCTGTTCATCACGACGACGCCACCTGCTGGCAGGCGGTTCACGACCTTGGACATGATGGCCGCCAGCTGGCCGCCATGGCCGCCGATGAACACGGCATCGGGGGCGGCGACCTTGGACATGGTGGCGGCGTCCTCACACAGCGTACAGAAGTCGCCGATGTGGACATTGATGCCTGGCGTGCCGAAGCGGCGGGCATTGCGGCCGATGATGTCCTCGCATTCGGGCCGCACCTCAAACGCCTCCACGCGCAGGTGGGGAAACAGAAGGCGCGCCTCGATGCTCACCGACCCCGTGCACGCCCCGATGTCCCACAGCACACGGCGGCGCGGCAGGTCCAGTGCCTGCAGCGTGAGGAGGCGGACGGGCATCTTCGTGATCATCTTCTCGCGGCCGTCGAGAAGGGCAAACTCACCCTCGGGCAGACCATAGCGGCGACACTGCCGCGCTGTCGTTGCTCCTTCTGAGCCACGTCGCTCGCGTATGGCCATGACGCAGTTGGGCATCGCCACCTCCATGCCGTCGGCATAGGGGCGCACGCGCTCCAGCTCCGGGTTGCCAAGGCGCTCGCCAACGAATACGCTATAGTCCGTGTAGCCATAGTCGCGCATGCGGCCCACGATGGCTGCGGGCGTGTGGTCGCGGTCGGTGAGGATGCCTATCATGGGCGCACGCTCGATGAGGGCGCGGTCCAGCTCGTGCCACGGCCGCCCGGTGAGCGACACGACGCGCATGTCGTGGTAGGGCAGGCACAGGCGGTGGGCCAGCATCTGCAGGGAGTTGGGCGCTGGCACCACGCGCATGGCAGCGTCG
Organism: Bacteroidaceae bacterium; assembly: GCA_017445145.1. Classification (GTDB taxonomy): domain Bacteria; phylum Bacteroidota; class Bacteroidia; order Bacteroidales; family Bacteroidaceae; genus Physcousia. The sequence continues at coordinate 53,430 of JAFSVI010000144.1, forward strand.
GGGAACTCGCGGCGCAGCGTCACGGCAAAGCCGTAGAATAGCGGGTCGCCGCTGGCAAACACCACAATCGTCCCGCTGCCGACAGCGCGGTAGCGCTCCCACACGCCTTGTAGCGGCACGACGATGTCTATCCACTGCGCCCCGGGGGGCAGCAGGTGAGCCACAAGCTCGTGGTGGCGACGCCCGCCGGAGAACACCTGCGCGCTGCCAATCAGCTCCGCCACTTCGGGGGCGAAATGGGGATTGGGCGCATCTGTGATGCCCACGACCACAAACGTCAGCATGGCATGGCAGCTGCGAGGTGGGACGTTGTCATTTAACCTCATTGGCCAGCTCCTTGCCTTCGGCGAAGTCGAGGACGTTCTGTAGCGTGGTGGCGGCGATGTTGTGGGTGGCCTCGCGCGTGAAGAAAGCCTGGTGCGAGGTGACGATGACGTTGGGCATCATCAGCAGCAGGGCCAGCTTGTCGTCGTCGATCATCTTGTCCGAACGGTCCTCATAGAAGTAGTTGGCCTCCTCCTCATACACGTCAAGCCCGGCAGCACCCACCTGATGGGAGCGCAGGCCCTCGATGAGATCCTCTGTCTTGATGAGCTTGCCGCGGCCGGTGTTGATGATCATGACGCCGAACTTCATCTTCGTGATGGAGTCGCTGTTGATGATGAACTTGGTGTCGTCGTTGAGCGGACAGTGGAGCGAGATGATGTCCGACTGCTCATATAGCTCGTCGAGCGACACGAGCTTCACCTGATAGTCCTCGGCAAACTGCTTGTCGGGGTACAGGTCGTAGGCCAGCACGTTCATGCCGAAGCCACGCAGGATCTTGATAAGCTCCTTGGCGATGCGGCCCATGCCGATGAGGCCGGCCGTCTTGCCGTGCATGTCGAAGCCCAGCAGGCCGTTGAGCTTGAAGTTGCCTTCGCGAGTGCGATACACCGAGCGATACACCTTGCGGTTGAGGGTGAGCATGAGCGTCACGGCATATTCGGCCACGGCATGGGGCGAATACGCCGGCACGCGCACCACGCGGATGCCATGCCTGTGGGCGGCATGCACATCGACGTTGTTGAAGCCGGCGCAGCGCAGGGCGATGAGTTTCACGCCATAGGAGGCCATGCGCTCGATGACATTGGCATCGCACTCGGCGTTGACGAAGATACACACCGCGTCGGCACCCTGTGTCAGCGACACGGTGTTCATGCTCAGCCGCTCCTTATAATAATGTATGTCGAACCCAAAGTCCTGGTTCACCTTGGCAAAGGTGTCGCGGTCGTAGCTCTTGGAATCGAAGAAAGCAATTCTGATATTCATTGTTGATAGGGTTTATGTGTGTGATGATTATTGGATTCCCATTAGGCGAAGCACCAAGGGTGCCAGCAAGGCCGTGAGCAAGCCGTTGAGGATGAGGCCCAGCGAGGCGTAGGTGCCGTAGGTCTGACCCTTCTCCATGGCGCGCGAGGTGCCCACGGCGTGAGAGGCTGTGCCGATGCTCAACCCCTGCGAATAGGGGTTTTTGACGTGCCACACCTCAAGCACCTTGAAGCCAAACACGGCTCCAAACAGGCCCACGGTGACGACAATGGCCGCCGTCAGCGAGGGTATGCCACCCATGGCGCGGCACACCTCCATGGCGATGGGCGTGGTGACGGACTTGGGTGCCAGCGAGATGACGGTCTCGCGCGAGGCTCCCGCCACATGGGCTATGCCCACCACGCTCACCAGGCCCACCACGCATCCGGCCAGCTGGCTGAGGAAGATGGGCAGAAACTGGCGGCGTATCTGCCCCAGGTGGCGGTACAGCGGCACGCCCAGCGCCACGATGGCGGGCCTGAGCCAGAACTCGATGTAGCTGCCGGCGGCAGAATAGGTCTCGTAGCTGATGCCTGACGCCTTCAGCAACGCTATGAGCACCACGATGGTCACGAGGATGGGATTGAGCACAATCCAGCCTGTTAGCTTCTGCAGCTGACGCGCACCGTAGAAGATGCCGAAGGTCAGTGCCAGCAACACGATGTTGTTATTCAGTATCTCCATGGCGCTTGAAGAGTTGATGGGTCCAGCCTGTGACAACGAGCACAAGCACCGTGCTCACCACCGTGGCCACAACAATGGGCACGAACTCGGCCTTGATGACGTCGAGATAGAGCATCAAGGCCACGCCGGGCGGCACAAAGAAGAAACCCATGTTGGAAATGAGGAAGTCTGAAATGCCACTCACCCACTCCACCTTGATGGCACGCAGGTGGAGAAGCAGGGTGAGCAGGAGCATGCCAATGATGCTGCTGGGGATGGTGATGTGCGTGAGCCACACGACAATCTCCCCCAGTGCCAGGCAACCGAAGATGATGAAACACTGACGAATCATAATGTCGAAAGGGAGTCTGCCTCAAACACGAGGGGCAAACCACGGTGACAAAAGTAGCAACTTTCCACGACGTGGCCAAAGGTTTTCACCATTTTTTGGCCGAAAGCCGCAAAAATGCGCTTGGCGCTTGGCACAACCTGCATGGCAAAGCGCGGCGAAGTGGACGCAGCAAGCACTTTTCTTTGCCTTTTTCTTGGCCGTTACCCAAACTTTGCCTACATTTGCAGCCGCAAATGCGGCACTGGGCAACGGAGGCCTTGCGCCGCACCACCACAGACCTATCAACCCATTATCACTAATTCCTACAACAACAATGAAGATTTCAAAGATTGAACATCTGGGCATTGCCGTGCAGAGCATAGAGGAGGCATTGCCATTCTACGAGAATGTCCTGGGCCTGAAGTGCTACAAGACGGAAGTCGTCGAGGACCAGAAGGTGAAGACCGCCTTCCTCAAGGTGGGCGAGGTGAAGCTCGAGCTGCTCGAACCCACATGCCCCGAGAGCACCATACAGAAGTGGCTCGACAAGGGCAACAAGGGTGTCCACCATGTGGCGTTCTGCATTGAGGACGGAGTGGCCAACTCGCTGGCTGAGTGCGACGCCAAGGGCATCCGCCTCATCGATGCCGCCCCGCGCAAGGGTGCCGACGGCTTGCAGATTGCTTTCCTCCACCCGAAGTCAACGGTGGGTGTGCTCACCGAGCTGTGTGAGGACCCCAACAAGTAATAGCCCCGCCAGACATTGGCAGATATATAGCGCGACACCGCGGTAAAGCCTCAAGCTTTGCCGCGGTGTCGCGTTTGGTGGTGGCGCAGGTGTCAGTCAACGAGCACCTTACGGCCGTTGACGATGTAGAGGCCACGCGGCAGACCATCGCGCCAGTTGCCACCCGTCACGCCCTGGCGCAGACGCACACCGCGCAGGTCATAGACATCGAACGTCGAGGGTGCTGCCGTGTGGTTGCCTGTGGGGAGGGCTTGCTCCTCGCCATCGGCAGGAAGCTCCTCGATGGCGTTGGCGATGTCGTAGGGGGTGAGATGCGAGTAGATGTAGTTGGCACGCTGCTGCAGCCAGCGCTTGGCATTGGTCGTGACGGTGGCATAGCCGCTGCCGTCCCACCACATGGAAGCATTGTGCTCGAGCGACGGCTGTGCGTAGGCGTAGTACTCGTCGCAGAAGTCGAGAAGCTCGTCGAGGCCACCCTCCTCCATGAACCTGTGCCACACATAATATATAGTACGGTCGAGTGGCTCGCCGCATCTGCGCAGTGCCGACCAGAACGAGTTTTTCTCCATGGACTTCGCCGTGAGCAGGCTGCTCTGCTGCCCGGTGGTGAAATAGGTGCTCTGTGCCAGCTCGTGGCCAAAGGCCCAGTCGAGATCCCACACGGGTCCCCACGTCCAGCGGCTGGCAGGGTCGCTGATATCGGGGTGGTAGAGGTATGTGCTCTTGGGATGCATGATCTCGAGGTTGAGTATGAGGTCGTTGACAGCGTAGAAGCGTGCCAGTGCGTCGATATCGACACAGGTGGAGATATCTGTGCGTTGCGCCACCTCGTTGAGCATGGCATTGAAGCTGACCTTGATGTCGTCGATGGTCAACGATGTCTCGTCGTCGATGAAATTGGGGTACTTCACCTTGGCGGGCAGGGAATAGCGCGTGGTGGTGAACAGCGTCTCGTCGGCATCGGGGGAGTAGGTGTCGAGTTCAATGAGCGCGGCATGCATATCGTCGGCCAGGTCGATGCTGTTGTTGTGGAAGCCCAGTTTCTCTGTGAAGTTGTAGCTGCCGCGGTACTCGCCGTTGATGTACAGCTCCACCGGCACGATGTGGTTGTAGGCCACGGAGCCGATGATGCCGGCGGCCTTCATGCCTATGGCGTTGGTGGTCATGGAGCCATTGATTTTGTTGGCAAGAAGCACCCAGCTCTTGCCCTTGGTGAGGCCGAAGGGCTTCACCTTCTCCTCAAACTTCAGGCGATAGGGGTTCTTGGGTGAATACCAATACACATTGCTGTCCCATGAGCTGTTGCCGCGGCCTTTGACCTGCACGGGTGTGGCCTCCATGCTGGGAAACACGCCGGCACCGTCGATGGTGATGGTGGCGTCGATATAGTACTCCTTGGAGTAGATGGCATCCCAGCCGTCGGCGAGGTCGAGGTCTATGCGCGGCACGTTGGTGGCCCTGTCGGTCGGGAAGTCGAGATGCACGGTGTAGTCAAGCCCCAGCGGCACCATGTTGCAATGGCCGGTGGCGGTCGATGGCGTTGTGCCGCCGCCGCTCTGTGTCACCTTGTACAGGCGCAGCTCCGAGAGGCAGAGGTAATTCTTGTAGTTGGCGGCCGTCATTACGAGGCGCACCCGCGAGAAATTGCCACCAAGGTCGATGGTCGGCGACGTGTATTCGCCCTGCAAGGGGAGGCCGTCGGCATCGGCCGACAGCTGTTTCACCGTGGTCCACGTGGTGCCGTTGGCGCTCACCTGTATGTCCCAAGCCAGCGGCGAACGGTTGGCATTGTCCATGCGCGTGCAGTAATATACTTGCAGGTGGTGTATGGCTTCGGGCAACTGGGCCTCAATCCACGGCGACTCATCGAGCGAGAGCTTCGCGTAGGGGCCGTTGTCGCCCCATGTGGAGTGGAAGAAGGTGGCGGTGTTGCCGTCGAGAAGCTGGTCCAGGTCCTCGATGTCGGGGTAGTTGCTCGGGGCATTGGTGGAGAGTTTGTCGGCCGTGAGGGCTATGAGTTCTGCCGTCTCTGTGGCCTGCTGTGCGGGCGTGGTGTCGTCGGCATCCACATAACGGCGCAGCACGGTGCGCCCTGGCAGTGCCACGGTATATACCTTGTCCTCGGTAAAATGCTGCCGCGAGCGCTTGCTGCGCTGCTCCACCCCGTCAACATACACCTTGGCATAGTCGCTCGAACACTGGAACGACGGCGTACACCACTTGCCGATGGCCGGCACGGTGGCGGTGAGGCGTGTGCCCGCCGCCGGGTCGAGTATGATGTCGGTGAAGATGTTGCTGTTGTATTTGTTGTTGAACTTGAACACCGTCAGCCAAGGATTGTCGGTAGGCCCCGTCTGGCTCTCGCTGACGATGTCGGCACGGCGGATGGTGTGGCGCCCACCGTCGATGTCGGTGAACACGAGCTGGGTGGTGCTCTGACTGCGCTCCTTCACGAGTGCTGCCGGGTAGGCTTGGATGGAGCCGTCGTTGAGGCGTATGAACGTGGTATCGGCTCTCTGGGCAGCGACGGCGCTACACGTCAGCGCCACGACAGCCGTGGCGATGCCTCGCAATGGTGATATGAATGATGGCATAGTAGTTAGTTTAGCTGTTATTGCGGCGCAAAGGTATGCATTTCCTCTTGAAATTCGGTTAAAGAAGTGTAAGAAAATAGCATAAAAAGTGTAAATCCTTGCTTTTCGAGCCACAAAGGCTTACCTTTGCGGCCGCAATGACCAAAACAATGTACACCACATTGCTGGAGCTGCCCCTCTTCCAGGGGCTTGGTGCAGACACACTGACCGCCATCATCGAGACCTGCGAGATGGATTTCCACACCGCACCCGCAGGACACACGCTGTGGCGCGACGGCGACACCTGCACGGGGCTCACCTTCCTCATCAAGGGCTGCCTCGACGCCACCGCCACCTCTGCCGACGGCACATGGCGCGTCACCGAGGAGTTGCGTGCGCCGGCCGTGGTGGGTTTGGAGGTGCTCTACGGCTCGCGCCGCACCCATCGGCACACCCTATCGGCGCAGGTGGCATCGCGCATGATGCACATCGACAAGCCCACTGTGGCTTCGCTCATCAAGAACTACGAGGTTTTTCGCCTCAACGTGCTCAACTCTCTCACCTCGCAGGTGATACACTCTGCCACGCCGCTGTGGCTGCCTCCACAGGAGACAACGGAGGGCCGCATCGTCAACTTCTTCCACTGCCATGTGCAGCGCCCGGCAGGGTACAAGGTCTTTGACATCTCGCAGGCCACTCTGGGTGCCTATCTGGGCGAGGACCCGCGCTATGTGGCCCGCGCGCTGGCCACGCTGGCACACGAGGGACTGATTCGCACCGGGCGGCGCCGCGTCGAGGTGCCTCAGTTTGAGCGCCTCCTCCACCGCTACCAGGCCTGACCGCCGTGGCCCCAGGCCCGCGCCACCAGCAAACCGATAGTCACGATTCAACGGAACGTCAATATCTTCACCCAATGAACCCATTCTGGGACAGACACTACCCCACCCCCCACGAGACGCCACCTTTCGACAAGATACGTCTCGAAGACTATGAGCCTGCCATCATGGAAGGCATGAAACGCGACCGCGAGTTCATCGACCGCATCGCCAATAACCCCGAACCGCCGACCTTCGACAACACCATTGCCGTCGTTTCCTTCGACGACCTCCTGGAGCGGGTCAGCAAGGTGTTCTCGTGCATGCTCTCGGCCGACACCAGCGACGAGCTCGATGCACTGGCCACACGCCTGGCACCGCTGCTCACGCAACATGCCAACGACATCATCTTCAACCGCCGCTACTTCGAGCGCGTGGAGGCCGTCTATAAGAACCACCGCGAGCTCAACGCCGAAGAGCAGATGCTGCTGCAGAACTGCTATGACGGCTTTGTGCGTGCCGGTGTGAACCTGCCCGAGGAGAAGCAACAGCGTCTGCGCCAGATGAACGTGGAGCTGAGTGAACTGACACTTCAGTTCTCGCAGAACAACCTCAAGGACACCAATGCCTTCCAGCTCCACATCACCGACGAGGCGCAGCTTGCCGGGCTGCCCGACAGCGCACGCGAGGCGGCGGCTGCAGCGGCGCGCGAGCGCGACCTCGACGGATGGCTCTTCACCCTGCATGCTCCGAGCTACGGCCCCTTCATGACCTACGCCGACGACCGCGAGCTGCGCCGCCAGATGTATATGGCCAAAAACACCATCTGCACTCATGGCGACGACCGCGACAACCGCGACCTCGTGCGCCGCATCGTCAACCTGAGGCTCGAGCGCGCACGCCTCATGGGCTATGAATGCTATGCTGACCTGGTGCTGGAGCGGCGCATGGCCGAGAACAAAGGCAACGTGTTCCACCTCCTCGACGAGCTGATTGACGCCTATCTCCCCGCCGCACGCCGCGAGCTTGCCGAGGTGGAGCAGTTGGCACGCCGCCTCATGGGCAGCGACTTTGAGATGCGGCCATGGGATTTCTCCTACTTTGCCCATAAACTCAAGATAGAACGCTGGAACATCGACGCCGAGATGCTGCGCCCATATTTCGAGCTGGGCCGCGTGAAGCAGGGGGTGTTTGGCCTGGCCACACGCCTCTATGGCATCACCTTCCACGAGCGCAAGGACATACCTGTCTATCACCCCGACGTCACCGCCTACGACGTGCTCGACGGCGACGGCACCTTCCTGGCGGTGCTCTACACCGACTTCCACCCCCGCGCCTCCAAGCAGAGCGGCGCGTGGATGACAAGTTTCAAGGACCAGTGGATAGGCCCGGAGGAGGGATGCAGCGACCCCACCGACGCGTCGCAGTGGAAGAATAGCCGCCCGCAGGTGAGCCTCGTGATGAACCTCACCAAGCCCACGCCAACCAAGCCCTCGCTCCTCACCCTCGGCGAGGTGGAGACCTTCCTCCATGAGTTTGGCCACGCACTCCACGGCATCTTCGCCAACACACGCTTTGCCAGCCTCTCCGGCACCAACGTGTATTGGGACTTCGTGGAACTGCCCTCACAGCTCATGGAGAACTTCGCCACCGAGCCTGCATGGCTGCAGACATTCGCGCGCCACTACGAGACCGACGCCCCCCTGCCGCAGACGCTCATCGACCGCATCGTGGCCTCCAACAACTTCAACATAGCCTACGCATGCATACGTCAGGTGAGCTTCTGTCTGCTCGACATGGCCTATTACACCATCACTTCACCCCTCGATGGCGACATCATTGACTTTGAGCGCAATGCTTGGCAACGTGCCAAGCTCTTCGACGAGGAACCAGGCACATGCATGAGCGTGCAGTTCGGCCACATCATGTCTGGCGGATATGCCGCTGGCTACTATTCCTACAAGTGGGCCGAGGTGCTCGACGCCGATGCTTTCTCCGTGTTCAAGGAGGCCGGAATCTTCGACCGCGCCACGGCACAGCGCTTCCGCGACTGCATACTCTCGCGCGGTGGCACGGAGCATCCCATGACACTCTACCGCCGTTTCCGTGGCCAGGAACCGACCATCGATGCGCTGCTGCGCCGCAACGGCATACGCCAGTGAAACACCCACACCTCCCCCATCCACCATCACGAAAATGAAAGACAACAGCATCCTGGACCTGCGCTATCTGCGCATGGCTCGCATCTGGAGCGAGAACAGCTACTGCGTCCGCCGCCAGGTGGGCGCGCTCATCGTCAAGGATAAAATGATTATCAGCGACGGCTACAACGGCACGCCGTCGGGCTTTGAGAACGTATGCGAGGACGACAACGACGTCACCAAGCCATACGTGCTCCACGCCGAGGCCAACGCCATCACCAAGATAGCGCGGTCGAGCAACAACTCCGAAGGTGCCACGCTCTATGTCACCGACTCGCCATGCATAGAATGCTCAAAGCTCATCATCCAGGCCGGCATACGCCGCGTCATCTACGCACGTGCCTACCGCCTCACCGACGGCATCGACCTCCTGCGCCGTGCCGGTATCGAAGTGTGCCAGCTTCCCATCGAGGGCTATGAGTGACGGTGGCCACGCGCAGTGCGGCCGCCGTGCTTGTGATTAACACTACAACGACTAAAACGCATAACATGAAATTACGATTCACACCGCTCTGGCTTGCCCTGGCCACCATCGCCGGCATCGCCATTGGCTATTTCTACAGCGCCACCTATGCCGGACGGCAGCTCAATTTCACCGGCAGCGGCAGCGACAAGCTCAACTTCCTCATGCAGATCATCGACGGCAACTATGTTGACACCGTTGACATGGCGCAGGTCGTCGAGGACGCCATGCCCGAAATACTGGCCGAACTCGACCCACACAGCAGCTACATACCTGCATCCGAGGCCAAGGCCAGCACCGAGGACCTCGACGGCCACTTCTCGGGCATCGGCATACGCTTCACCGTCAACAAGGACACCGTCAACGTGATGAACGTCATAAAGGGCGGACCGTCGGAGCGCGTGGGCATACTGCCCGGCGACCGCATCATTGCGGCCAACGACAGCAGCCTCATCGGCAAAGACAACTCAGAAATAATGAAGCGTCTGCGCGGGAAGAAAGGCACCCCGGTGCGCCTGAGCGTGGTGCGACAAGGGCAGTCAAAGCCCCTGGTGCTCACCGTCGTCCGCGGCGACGTGCCCGTTGAGACCGTGGATGCCTACTTCATGCTCGACAAGAACACGGGCTACATCAGCATCGAGAGCTTCGGCATGAACACCTACCCCGAGATGCTCACCGCCCTGGCACGCCTCAATGTTGAGGGGATGAAGAACCTGGTCGTTGACCTGCGCGGCAACCGTGGCGGCTACATGCAGACGGCCATCATCATGGCCAACGAGTTCCTGCCGGCACGCCAGCTCGTGGTATATACCGAGGGCTTGCACTCGCCGCGCGAGGACTATGCCACCGATGGCCACGGCTCCTTCCAGCAACTGCCCATCATAGTGCTCATCGACGAGGGGTCGGCATCGGCATCCGAGATTTTTGCCGGAGCCATCCAGGACAACGACCGCGGCACCATCATCGGGCGCCGTTCCTTCGGCAAAGGGCTGGTGCAGCAGCCCATGGAGTTCAAGGACGGCAGCATCGTGCGTCTCACCATTGCGCGCTACTACACGCCCTCGGGGCGCTGCATCCAGAAGCCATACACCCCCGGCCATGGCGAGGACTATGAGAACGACCTCATCATGCGCTACGAGCGCGGAGAGTTCTTCTCGGCCGACAGCATCCACCAGGAAGGTCCGGAGTACAAGACGCGTATCGGCCGCACCGTGTATGGCGGCGGCGGCATTATGCCCGACATCTTCATCCCCGAGGACACGGCTCTCTACACGAGCTACTACCGCGAGGCCGCATACCGCGGCTTGCTCCTGCAGTTTGCCTTCGAGTTCAACGACCAGCATCGCGCCCAGCTCTCCAAGCTCAAGAGCGCAGCCGAGATGGAACGCTGGTTGCTCGGACAGAACCTCCTCGAGTGCTTCGCACAATATGGCGAGAGCCACGGCCTGCAACGCCGCAACCTCATGCTCAAACGCAGCGCACCGCTCTTCGAGCGCAGCCTCATCGCCAACATCATCTACGACGCCTCCGACCAGGAACACCGCCTGCAGTACCTCTGCAAGCAGGATCCGGCTATACTGCGCGCGCTGCAAATCATGGAGGCAGGCACCTCGGTGCCAACGCTCGCCGACAGCCATGCCGAATAAAGCCTACCTACGCCGCGAGATGCGCCGCCTCAAGGCTGCCCACACCGCCTCCGAGCTGCAAAGGCTCTCGGAGGCGGCGGTGGGCAATCTGCTTCGGCATCCGCAGTGGCTCGCCGCGCATACCGTGTTGCTCTACCACTCGCTGCCCGACGAGGTGTCCACAAACACGCTGCTCGATGCCGCCCTGGCGGGGGACAGGACGGTGCTCCTGCCCGTGGTGAGCGCCGACGACCTCGTGGTGCGCCGCTACGACGGCGCCGCCACCCTCACACCCGGGGCCTACAACATCCTCGAACCCACGGGCGCCGACTTCACCGACTATGCCGCCATAGACCTGGCCGTCGTGCCAGGCATGGCCTTCACCCGCCAAGGTCTGCGCCTTGGCCGCGGCAAAGGCTATTACGACCGCCTCCTGCCACGGCTCACCAACGCCATGAAGATTGGGCTTTGCTGGCCGTTCCAGCTCATCGACGCCATCCCTGCCGAGGCTCACGACGTGACCATGGACCTCGTGCTGACGGCTGGTGATTAGCACGCTAATGTTCAACGTCGGCCTATGTGAACACTATTTTCTCTATCACCTGCGCCCCGACGTGCTGGTTGAGCCGGTGGACGAGTGCCACGCGGTTGAGCGAGAGGTCCATGCGCAGTGCCGGCGAGTTGATTTTCACGTAGAGCACACGCCCGCGGATGAACATGTCGCCAGTGACGCGCGCTATGCCCTCGCCCATAACTTCCGGCCACGATTCGATCAGACGATATTCGTTGTAGGGCGTCTCCAGCCCCAGCTCGCGTAGCACCTGGTGGGTCACTTGACCCACTTCCTCCACTTTCTTCTTCCTCATGGCCGCACCTCCCCTCCTCTGACGTGGAACAAACTATAATCGCTCTGCGCCGATGCCAGTATGCTGTCCAAATGGTCGCGGTTGGTGTCGGTGACAAAGATCTGGCCGAAGCGCTCACCCACCACCAACCTCACTATCTGCTCCACGCGCCGGGCGTCGAGCTTGTCGAAGATGTCGTCGAGCAACAACAGCGGCGTCGTCTGGCTACCCGTGCGCCTCAGGAAGTCGAACTGAGCCAGCTTCAGCGCTATGAGGTACGTCTTGTTCTGACCCTGCGAGCCTTCGCGCCGGATGGGGTAGCCGCCGAGCGTCATCACGAGGTCGTCCCTGTGCACACCGTGGAGCGAATAGCCCACGGCGAGGTCGCGCTGGCGGCCGCCGCGTATGACGTCGAGCAGACTGCCGCGCGCGCCGTGGGATGTATATTCGAGCCCAACATGTTCACGCGCGCCGCTAACACGTCCGTAGAAGTCCTCAAAGAGCGGAGTGAACTCCTTTATATATGATTCGCGCGCGCGAAACACCACTTCGCCGTGGCGAGCCATCTCCTCCTCCCACAGGGCGAGCAACTCGCCATCGGCCGGCGGCTCCTCCTGCTTGAGCAGGGCGTTGCGCTGTTGCAACGCCTTGTTGTAGGCCACGAGGGCATCGAGATACCGGCGGTCATACTGAGAGATCACCACATCCATGAACCGGCGACGCTCCTCGCTGCCTCCGGCAATGAGCAACCCATCCTCGGGCGACACCATCACCAGCGGGATGAGACCGATGTGGTCTGACAGCCGTGGGTAGGCCTTCTTGTTGCGCTTGAGCTGTTTCTTCTGCCCGCGGCGCAGACCGAGGGTGATTTCCTCGCGGGTGCCGTCCTCGTGGGTATAGGCCCCCTGCAGGAATGCCATGTCCTGGTCGTGGCGTATGCATGCGCTGTCGGCAGAAGCGAGCGCGCTGCGGCACAGCGAGAGGAAGTGTATGGCGTCGAGCACGTTGGTTTTCCCCTCGCCATTGTCGCCGATGAAGCAGTTCATCTTGCTGGAGAATGCCAGCTCGGCGTTGGCGATGTTTCTGTAGTTTACGATGGAGAGTTGGTGCAGTATCATTAGCGTTTTGGGCGCTTAAAGCGGTGCAAAGGTAACATTTTTTCGCCTTTCTGCGGCCAAAAAGTGAAATAATAGCGAAAAAACTTTACCAAACCGCGGAAATTGACTACTTTTGCGCCGCTTTATTGCGCAAATAACAATAAAAATCATCATACAAAAATGGCAAAACAACAAAAGACAGCCGCGCCCGAGAACATCGAGGTCGTGACAGCTACAGAAGCATTCGTTGACAAGTACAAGAAACAAATCGTGGCATGCGTCGTCTGCGTGTTCGTCCTCGCAGCGTGCATCATAGGCTGGAATGCCTATTCCAAGAGCAACAACAAGACGGCTTCCGAGGCCCTGTTCCCCTGCGAGACCTATTTCACTGAGGGCAACTACGACAAGGCACTCAACGGCGACGGCGCCGCATGCGTGGGCTTCCTCAAGGTGGCCGACGAGTATGGTTCCACCAAGGCCGGCAATCTCGCCCGCCTCTATGCCGGCATCTGCCTGGCGCAGACGGAGAAGTATGACGAGGCTGCCAAGCAGCTCGAGCAGTTCGACATGAAGGACGATGCCATGGTGTCGCCAGCAGCCCTCGGCCTCCTGGGCAATGTGTATGTGAGCATCGGACAAAAGGACAAAGCCATAGAGACGCTGAAGAAGGCAGCCAAACGTGCCGACAACCCCAGCCTCTCGCCCACGTTCCTGGTGCAGGCCGGCCAGCTCTACGAAGCCGACGGCAAGAAGGACGAGGCGCTGAAGCTCTACAAGCAGGTGAAGGAGCAGTACCCCACGTCCATGGTCGTGCAGATGCAGGAAATCGACGGCTACATAGAGCGCGCCAGCAACTAAGCTTGCGGCCGCACCCACCACGCCCACTGGCGTTCGGATGCAGTAAATCGACGCCTACATTGGCAGCACAAGAGATAAGGGACCAAAGATTAGAGAGCAGGAAATCCCTTCCCCTCATCTCTAATCTTTGGTCCCTCCCTTATCCCCTCCTTTCACCCTTCCCTACAATCTCCTTTCTCCCTTCCCTCCACTTCTCCCTCCTCAACTCCTCATTCCCTCCCCTTCTCTCCCACACTTAACACCCCCTATGGCTACATCCCTCCATAACCTCTCCCTATACGACCCCACCACCATCCCTTCGGGCAAAGGCCGCCGCTTTGGCATCGTCGTTGCCGACTGGAACGACCGTTACACCTACGCCATGCGCGACGGTGCCATCCGCACCTTCCTGGCCAACGGTGTCAGCGCCGACGACATCGTCGTGCGCCACGTGCCTGGCAGCTTCGAGCTTGTATATGCCACGGCTCTGATGATGCAGGCCGGCAATGTCGATGCCATCATCAGCATCGGCTGCGTAATTCGCGGCGACACGCCCCACTTCGACTACATCTGCCAGGGCACCACCCAGGGCCTGGCCGAACTCAACACGCGGGCCACGGTGCCCGTCATCTACGGCCTTTTGACATGCAACACCGAGGCCCAGGCCGCCGACCGCACCGGCGGCGCTCTCGGCAACAAGGGCGACGAGTGCGCCGTGGCCGCACTGCGCATGGCCGCCATATCCTTCTGAACCATGGCAAAGGAAAAACAACGCACCATCAACATCAAGAACCGCAAGGCTCCCTTCGACTACGTCCTGCTCGACAAATACACCGCCGGGCTGGTGCTCACGGGCACCGAGATCAAGAGCATCCGCCAGGGCAAGGCGAGCCTCGTCGATACATACTGCGTGGTCCAGGGCGGCGAGATGTGGGTCAAGGGCATGAACATTGCACAGTACTTCTACGGCACCTACAACAACCACGCCGCGCGCCGCGACCGCAAGCTCCTGCTCAACCGCCGCGAGATCCACAAGCTCTCCAACGCCATCAAGAGCCCTGGCTTCACCATCGTGCCCACTCTCCTCTTCATCGACGAGAACGGCCGCGCCAAGCTCGACATACATCTTGCACGTGGAAAGAAGAGTTTCGACAAGCGCGAGACGCTGAAGGAGAAAGAAGACCGCCGCGACATCGACCGTCAGTTCAAGCACAGCTATTAGCCGCCCGCGATGCCACGGCCATCATCCTCTACGCCGCCACCCCACCCCATGACACCACTCCACACCCTCCTCAAGCAGCGCGTCCTCGTCCTCGACGGCGCCATGGGCACCATGCTCATTGCGCGCGGCTACACCCGTGGCTGCAATGACCTGCTGTGTCTCGAAGCACCCGCTGTCGTCGAGGACATCCACCGCCGCTACCTCGCTGCCGGTGCCGACATCATCGAAACCAACACGTTCAACGCCCAGCGCATCTCGCTGGCCGACTACGATGCCACCGAGCGCGTGCGCGACATCAACCTTGCTGCGGCGCGCATGGCGCGGCGCCTGGCCGACGAGCAGACACGCCTCACACCCTCGCGTCCACGCTTTGTGGCGGGTTCTGTGGGTCCCACCAGCAAGACACTGTCCATGAGCCCCGACGTGGAGGACCCTGCCCTGCGCACGATCACCTTCGATGCCCTGTGCGATGCCTACGTGGAGCAGATGACAGCCCTCATCGAAGGGGGCGTGGACGTGCTCCTCATCGAGACCATCTTCGACACGCTCAATGCCAAGGCCGCCCTGTGTGCTGCCACACACGCCATGCACGCCGTCGGCCGCACGGTGCCCATCATGCTGTCGTTCACCGTCACCGACCGCGCCGGGCGCACGCTCTCGGGCCAGACCATCGACGCCTTCCTCACCTCCGTGGCCCACGCCGACCTTCTCAGCGTGGGCCTGAACTGCTCGTTTGGCGCCGCCGACATGCTCGCGCCGCTGCGGCAGATGTCGGCCCAGGCACCATATTTCATCAGCGCATACCCCAACGCCGGCCTGCCCAACGCCCTCGGCCAGTACGACGAGTCCCCCACCACCATGCTCGCCCACATGCGGCGTTTCACCGACGAGCGTTTGGTGAACATCATCGGCGGATGCTGCGGCACCACCGACGACCACATACGCCTCCTCGCCACCCTGGCCGACCAGGCGCGCCCCCACGAGCCTGTGGCCGTGGCGCCCACGCTGCGCCTGGCCGGGCTCGAGCGCTTGGAGCTGACGCCGGAGCTGGCCTTTGTCAACGTTGGCGAGCGCTGCAATGTTGCCGGCTCGCGCAAGTTCCTGCGCCTCATCCGCGAGCACGACTACGACGCCGCCCTGGCCATAGCCCGCCAGCAGGTGGAGGACGGCGCCCTCGTCATCGACATCAACATGGACGACGGGCTGCTCGACGCCGCCAGCGAGATGACCCATTTCCTCGACCTCATCGCCGCCGAACCCGAGATAGCACGCGTGCCGGTGATGATCGACTCGTCGGAGTGGGGCGTCATCAGCCAGGCACTGCGCCACGTGCAGGGCAAGGCCATCGTCAACAGCATATCGCTCAAGGAAGGCGAAGCCACCTTCATCGCCCATGCCCGCGAGTTGCGCGCCATGGGAGCCGCCGCCGTGGTGATGGCCTTCGACGAGCAGGGTCAGGCCACGACCTACGAGCGCCGCACGGCGGTGTGCCGCCGTGCCTACGACCTCCTGACACGCGTCGTGGGCATGCCCGCCGCCGACATCATCTTCGACCCCAACGTGCTCACCGTGGCCACGGGCATGCCCCAGCACGATGCCTACGCGCTGGACTTCATCCGCGCCACACGCTGGATCCGCACCCACCTGCCTGGCGCTCACGTCAGCGGCGGCATCTCCAACCTGAGCTTTGCCTTCCGCGGCAACAACGACTTGCGCGAGGCCATGCACGCCGTGTTCCTCTACCACGCCCGACGCGCAGGGCTTGACATGGCCATCCTCAACCCCGCCACGCGCGTGGCCTATTCCGACATCCCCGCCCCGCTGCTTGAGGCGCTGGAGGACGTGGTGCTCTGTCGCCGCCCCGACGCCACAGAGCGCCTCATCGCCATGCAGGCAGCACCCGCCGCCCAGGCCACCACGACGCCACCCACTGTGCCCGGCGCTTTTCCGCCGGGTCTCGGCGCTTTTCCGCCGGGTCTCGGCGCTTTTCCGCCGGGCCACGACACCGCCGACGCCGCATCCACGCCAGAGGCATCGGTGGCCACGCGCCTCATCACCGCCCTGCGCCGCGGCACCACCGACACCCTCGAGGCCGACCTCGAGGCCGCGCTGGCCGCCTACCCCAGCCCCGTGGCCATCATCGAGGGTCCGCTCATGGAGGGCATGAACCTCGTTGGGCAGCTCTTCGGCGAGGGCAAGATGTTCCTGCCGCAGGTGGTGAAGACGGCACGCACCATGAAGCGCGCCGTGGAAATCCTGCAACCCCACATCAACGCAGCGGCCACCGGGCCGGCAGCGCCGGACACGCCGTCGCCGGCCTCGCGCCCCCGCGTGCTGCTTGCCACGGTCAAGGGCGATGTCCACGACATCGGCAAGAACATCGTCGCCGTGGTCATGGCATGCAACGGCTACGACGTCATCGACCTCGGCGTGATGGTGCCGGCAGAGACCATCGTGGAGAAAACGCTTGAGCTGCAACCCGACGTCATCGGTCTCTCAGGCCTCATCACACCATCGTTGGGCGAGATGGTGGCCACGGTGCGCCTCCTTGACCAGGCTGGCATACACGTGCCAGTGCTCATCGGTGGTGCCACGACAAGCCCGCTCCACACGGCGCTGAAGATAGCCCCGGCCTACGCCGGACCCGTCATCCATGTGCGCGACGCCAGCCAGAACGTGCCGCTCGCGGCTCCCTTCCTCAATGCCGCCACGGCCGACGAGGCCGCTGCCGAGCTGCTGCGCCGCCAAGAGACATTGCGCAGCGCCGCCACCACGCCGCCCGGCGCCGAACTCCTCACGATAGAGGAGGCGAGACGCCGCAAACCCAACTTCTTCCATCACGACAGCAACCAGCCATGACACCCGACACCACCCCAGCCACCATGCCCGGCGCTTTTCTGCCAGATTCCGACGCTGCTGCCGCGCTGCAGCAGACGGCCACCAACATCCTCGACCGCGTGGGCGGCACGCTCGACGCCAACACCATGCCCCTGCTCACGGCCGACCAGATCACGCTCCTGGCCTACAGCACCCTGCGCGCGGAGGTGCTCGAGGGTGGCTTCATACAGCTCATACACAACGGCTACGGCCCCTTCATCTTCCTCAACCCCTTTGCCAAGGCCATGCGCCTCTGGGGCAAGGAGCTTGCGCCCGACGCCGCCGGCGAGGTGCTACACTCGTTCTCCCGCCTCGTCTATGACGGCCGCCAACTCTTCGAGCGCCATGGCGCGGCGCTCACCGCCGAGATGGACGACGACGCCTTCATGGCCCTCTATGAGCAATACCCCGACTTCGACGAACTCGACGATACCTTCATCGACACGGAGGACGACATCACGGCTGCCGTCATGAGCTACGTCAGCAGCCACCAAGATGCCTTTTCCTGATAGCGCATCCCCCATTGAGGCGCCACATCATGGCAGCAGCTCCCGTGGATGGCCCACCGTAGCTGCCGTTAAGCGCACGAAGAAGCAGTGGAGCGAGATGACGGGGACCTACGTGGCTGGCACGTTGCTCGAGTCACAGAAGCTCTTCATCAGCGGCAACAAGTTCTGGTACTGTGATGTGCCTGTCGAAGCGAAGCGGGGAGATGCACACTGTTGAGGCTGTGCATCTCCCCGCGGCGTTGTGACCCATGGGTCCGTGGTGTTCAGGCTTTGAGGGCCTGCCAGTAGGTGAGGATAGGGTGTTTGGCAGCAAGAACATCATCCACGCGCCCGATGGGCGTGGTGTGTGGTGCTGTCTTGACGAGCTGTGGGTCTTGGCGTGCCTCCTCGGCTATGCGGTGCATGATGTCGATGAAGGCGTCGAGTGTCTCGCGGCTCTCGCTCTCGGTGGGTTCTATCATGAGCGCCTCGTGGAAGAGGAGCGGGAAATAGATGGTGGGTGCGTGGTAGCCGTAGTCGAGGAGGCGCTTGGCGATGTCGAGGGTGGTGACGCCTGTGCTCTTGTCGCGCAGGCCGTCGAACACGCACTCGTGCTTGCATAGCCCGGCTATGGGGAGCAGGTAGTCGTCGCAGAGGCGTTGCTTGACGTAGTTGGCATTGAGCGTTGCGAGGGGCCCCACATGCTTAATGTTGTCGGCGCCCAGGGTGAGCATGTAGGCAAAAGCTTTGAGCATCACGCCATAGTTGCCGAAGAAGGCGCCGATGGAACCCAGCGTGGAGTCGTCGGCGAGGTCATCGACCTGGAAGAAGAGGTCGTCGCTCTCCGGGAGCTTGCAGGCCCTGACGCGCGGCTTGGGCAGACAGGCTTCGAGGCCCAGACGCACGCCCACGGGTCCGCTGCCTGGTCCGCCGCCGCCATGTGGTGTGGCGAATGTCTTGTGGAGGTTGATGTGGCACACGTCGAAGCCCATGTCGCCGGGGCGGCACTCGCCGAGCAGTGCGTTGAGGTTGGCACCGTCGTAGTACATGAGTCCGCCGGCTGCGTGCACCATGTCGGCGATGTCGGTGATGCGCGGCTCGAAGATGCCGAGGGTGTTGGGGTTGGTCATCATCATGCCTGCCACCTGGGGGCCGAGGTCGTCGAGGAGCTGGCGCAAGTGGCCGACATCCACTGTGCCGTCGGGGAGGCTGCGCACCTCCACCACCTCGAGGCCGCACACGGCGGCAGAGGCGGGGTTGGTGCCGTGGGCAGAGTCGGGGATGAGCATCTTGGTGCGTGACGTCTGGCCCTGTGCCTCGTGGTGGCGGCGTATGACCATGAGTCCGGTGAGTTCGCCGTGGGCGCCGGCGCAGGGGTTGAGTGTTACCTCCGCCATGCCTGTCAGCTCGGCGAGCATGCGCTGCAGGTCATAGTATATGGCCAGTGCGCCCTGGCAAGTCTCGACAGGTTGCAGGGGGTGCATGCCGGCTATGGTTTTGTTGGCGGCTATCTCCTCGTCGATGACGGGGTTGTACTTCATGGTGCACGAGCCTAAAGGATAGAATCCGTCGTTGACACCGAAGTTGTTGTGGCTGAGGTTGGTATAGTGGCGCACGACGGTGAGCTCGTCGCACTCGGGCAGACGCGGCGCGGCGGCGCGGCGCAGGTGTGGCGGCAGCTCGGAGGTGGTGTGCGCCGGGTTGGCATCGTTGGGCAGCGAGTAGCCCACGCGTCCGGGTTTCGACAGCTCGAACACGAGCTTTCCATAGAGTGTCTTGTTCATGCCTTGGCCTCCTTTTCCTTTATGTAGTCGTTGATGATGTCCACAAGCTCATCGACCTCCTGCGGGGTGCGCTGCTCGGTGGCGCAGAACATGATGGTGGCGCTGTTGACTTTCACGCCGGCGAGGTAGCCGCGCTCGGCGCAGTAGGAGCGGAGAGCGTCGATGTCGCCGCTGAAATCTACGCAGAACTCGTTGAAGAAGGGCTGCGTGGGATAGGAGAGGCGGAAATGGCCAGTGGCCACGAGGCGGTCGGCCAGGGTGTGGGCCATGGCGTAGGACAGCTCGCCCACCTGGCGCAGGCCGCTGGGGCCCATGAGCGCGAGATACACGGTGGCGTAGAGGGCCATGAGGCTCTGGTTGGAGCAGATGTTGGAGGTGGCTTTCTGGCGGCGTATGTGCTGCTCGCGGGCTTGCAGGGTGAGCACGAAGCATCGCTGGCCGCGGCTGTCGAGCGTCTGCCCCACGATGCGGCCGGGGAGCTTGCGCATGAGCTTGTCGGTGCATGCCATGAAGCCCACGCCCGGCCCGCCAAAGGTCATGGGTATGCCCAGGCTCTGGCCCTCGCCCACGGCGATGTCGGCGCCCCACTCGGCGGGTGTGCGCAGTATGCCGAGGTCGGAGGGGTTGGCGTTGATGATGAAGAGACCCTTCTGTGCGTGGAGGGCGTCGGCCAAGCCGGTGAAGTCCTCGACGATGCCATAGTAGTTGGGCTGCTGCACGACGAGGCCCGCCACGCCGCCCTGGGCCAGGGCGGCGTCGAGCGCTGCGCGGTCGGTGGTGCCCTCGGCGGTGGCCGGCAGGGTGGTCACGTCGATGCCGTGGTAGTGGGCGTATGTATCGACGACGCGGCGCATGCGCGGATCCACGGTGGCACTGACGCACACGCTGCGCGGCCGCTTGGCGTTGTTCCACGCCATCATGACGGCCTCGGCGGTGGCCGTGGCGCCGTCGTACATGGATGCGTTGCTGATGTCCAAGCCCGTGAGTTCGGCAATCATCGACTGGTATTCGAAGATATAGTGGAGCGTGCCCTGCGAGATCTCGGCCTGGTAGGGGGTGTAGGAGGTGAGGAACTCGGAGCGGGCGACGATGTTCTGGGCCACGGCGGGCGAGTAGTGGTCGTAGCACCCGGCGCCTGCAAAGCAGACGAGGCGGCGCGTGTCCCACGAGGTGTCGATGCTGTCGAAGAAACGGCGCAGGTCGCTGTCGGTCCACGCCTCCGGGAAGTCGGCATAGCCGTCGGACAGGCGCACGCCCTCGGGCACGTCGGCAAAGAGGTCGGCCAGCGAGGCGGCGCCCACGGTGTGGAGCATCGCCTGCAGGTCGTCGGCGGTGTGGGGGAAATACTTGAACGGCTCCATGGTGTTATTCAGCACAGTGGG
This sequence comes from Bacteroidaceae bacterium, assembly GCA_017445145.1. GTDB lineage: Bacteria > Bacteroidota > Bacteroidia > Bacteroidales > Bacteroidaceae > Physcousia. Next base: position 74,731 of record JAFSVI010000144.1, read on the forward strand.
CTTCGTATGCCTTGGCGTCCATGAGTGCGTCGAGCTCGGAGGGGTCGGCGAGCTGCACCTTGATGATCCATGTGGCGAAGGCGTCCTGGTTGATGAGTTCGGGCTGGTCCTCGAGGGCTTCGTTGACCTCGACAACGGTGCCGCTGACGGGTGCTATGAGGTCGCTGGCGGCCTTGACGCTCTCCACGGCTCCAAACTCCTCGCCGGCGGTGACTTCGTCATCGACTTCGGGCATATCGACATATACAATGTTGCCCAGTGCGTGCTGAGCGTAGTCGGAGATACCGACGTAGGCGTAGTCGCCGTCGAGGCGGACATACTCGTGGGACTCGCTGTAGCGCAGTCCTTCTTCAAATTTTGCCATGATGTGTGTGGGGGGATTGAGGGTGAATGGGTTATTTCTTATAGTGCTTGTCGTAGAAGCGCTTCCTGACCACAGTGCCGGGGAAGGTCTTCTTGCGGATCTGGATGAGCAGCGGCGTGCCCAGTGCTGCGCACTCGCTGCGCACGAGCGCCATGCACACGCTCTTATCGACGCTGATGGCGTGGTAGCCCGTGGTGACTTCGCCCACGGTGCTGCCGTCGGGCGTGAGCACGGTGTAGCCGTGGCGGGGTATGGCCTTGCCCTCGAGCTCTATGCCCACGAGCTTGGTGGCCGGGCCTTCAGCCTTCTGGCGCGCGAGGGCGTCGCGGCCTATGAAGTCCTTGTCGAGCTTGCAGAACATGGCGAGGCCCGCCATGACGGGCGTGATGGTGGGCGAGAGCTCGTCGCCATAGAGCGGCAGCCCCACCTCGAAGCGCAGCGTGTCGCGGCAGCCGAGGCCGCAGGGCTTGCAGCGGCCGCTGGCGATGAGCTTCTGCCAGGCCTGGACGATGACGTCGGGGGCGGCATAGATTTCGAAGCCGTCCTCGCCGGTGTAGCCCGTGCGCGAGATGATAAGCCCAACCCCTCCCTGGGGTGGGATGCTCGTTTTCACTTGTTCACAGCCTGGCAGGTCTCCCCTCCCCTGGGCGGGTGCGGGGGCTGGCAGCTCTTTGGCCTCGTAGAACTTGAGGTCGGCACAGGCTATGCCCAGCACTTGCTCCACGACGCTCTCGGCCTCGGGGCCTTGTATGGCGAGCTGGCCGTAGGCGTCGCTCTGGTGGTCGAAGTTGATGTCGAAGCCCTCGCGCTGCTGCTGCATCCACGCCACATCCTTGTCGATGTTGGCGGCGTTGATGACGAGGAAGAAGTCCTGCTCGCCCATCTTATACACAAGGAGGTCATCGACACAGCCGCCGTCGGGGTAGAGCATCATGCCGTAGAAAATCTTGCCTATCGGCGCCCCGGCCACGTCGTTGGTGAAGATGTGCTGAACGAAGCGCTCGGCATCGGCGCCGGTGATGCGCACCTCGCCCATGTGGCTCACGTCGAACACGCCGCATGCCTGGCGCACGGCGTTGTGCTCGTCGGTGATGTTGGTGTATTGTATGGGCATGTCGAAGCCCGCAAAGGGCGACATCTGGGCACCCAGCTTCAGGTGCTCGGCATGGAGACAGGTTTGTTTCATTGGGTCAGGATTGGTTTGTAGGTTGAAGGTTGTGGGGTAGTTGCGGGATGAAGTGGTGCTCCAAGGTTCGTATGGCAGCAAGGTCGCTGTCAGTGAGTTGCAGCTCGTCGGTACATAGACGCTTGCGGGCCATGGCGATGAACTGGCGGGGCGTGGTGGCGGTGTGGTGGCTGAGCAGGCCTATGCGCTGGCTCACACTGGCCACGCCGTGGCGCCCGAGCTTGGAGGGTGGCGGCGTGATGGCGCGCTGCATGTGGTGCATGTCGGCATCGAAGAGCATGGTGGAGTGCACCACACTGTGGCCCGAGGGCGTGAGGTGGTAGGCTGTGCCGGCCACCTTGTGGGCGCCCACGAGTATGTCGTTGCGGCCGGTGTGTGTGGCCTCCACGACCATCTCGCGGAGCAGCAGCAGCAGCATCTCCACGAAGCGGTGGTAGGTGAACGCCACCTGGTCGGAGGGGGTGATGAAGGTGAGCATGACGTTGCCGCGGTCGGCATAGACACAACCGCCGCCGCTCTTGCGGCGAAACACGCCGATGCCATGGGCCGCACAGTAGGCGAGATCCACTTCTGCGGCGATGTCCTGGTTGCGCCCGCAGATGACGCTGGGTCCCACCTGCCACATCATCCAGCAGTCGGCAGCGGGGCGCAGCGTTGCCGAAACATACTCCTCAGCCGCAAGATAGAAGCTGAGGCGCTGGCCGTCGGGGAGTGGGATGAAGCGCATGTGTGGGCGTTGATGGGGGGTAATGCGGGGCAAAGATACGCATTGCCCGCATACTTTCCAAACTTGTGCCATGTTTTAACCTTTTTTGGGTCACGGCTCATGCCGTTTTGCCCCGCGCGGGGCGAGGGGCATCCCCGCCAGGACACGGCGCATCCCCGCCGGGGAGCGCCGCACACCCGGCGGGACTGGGCGTCGCGTGCCGCGGCAAGCGTGGCAACATGCCGCGGCGAATAACGCAACTTGCCGCGGCGAGTAATGCAACTTGCCGCGGACATCTGTGGCGCGGGGCAAGCCCTGGCAGGCGCATGCGCACGAAAAAGCCCGCCCCTGGCCTTGGCGGCCGGAGGCGGGCTGTGGGAGAAAAGAAACCCCATGCGCTGCGTGCTGTGCGGCTGGCATGGGATGAGAATAGCGTTGATGGTGCCTGTGGCTTACTTGAGGCTGAAGACGGGCTCCTTCTCGTCGCCGGCGACGTTGAGCTTGTCCTCGCGCAGCAGCCAACCGATGCCAAGGAAGAGTTCCTTGTCGTTCTTGGCCTTAACGGTTTTCTTCAGATCCTTGGCGCTGAGGGCGCCGTTCTCGCTGAGGGCCGACCATACGGCACCTGCCATTTCTCCTGCTTTGTCAAACATAGTCTTTTTTACCTTAATTGTGTTAATAAATGTAACGAATACTGACTCTATCGTCAAGAAAAGGCTTCGGAGACGGGGGTTAGACCTGAGCAGCCGCCGACAGGTCGGCGACCTCGGGCGCGGACGCACCCATCCAAAAGCGCGGCAAAGGTAAGCAATTTTTTCGTAATGCGGGCCGCAGGACGCTATATTGGCGTATTATAGACCACAGTTGCCGACATATAGCACAGAAATATGTGTGCGTCAGCCTATCATCTTGGTGATGCGCTGTTCCTCCGAGCGTTTGCAGATGAGGAGCGCGTCGCCGTGTTCAGCCACGATGTAGTCGTTGAGACCCTGGATGATGACCTTCTTCTCGCCCACGGTGTGGATGAGGCAGTTGGTAGTCTCGAAGAGTTGCACGTCGGGGCCCATGGCCACATTGCCGTTGGCGTCGGCCGGCAGCTGTTGCGAGAGCGAACCCCATGTGCCGATGTCGCTCCAACCGAAGCTGGCGGGGAAGACATAGACGTCGTCGGCCTTCTCCATCACGGCATAGTCGATGCTGATGCTCGGGCATTTGGGGAACTGCTCGTCGATGGCAGCCTGCTCGGCGGGGGTGCCATAGACGTGGGCCAGTTCCTCGAACACCTGGTTGATTTCGGGGGCATAGATGCGCAGCTCGTTGACGATGGTCGAGACGCGGAACACGAAGATGCCGGCGTTCCAGAAGAAGCTCTTCTGGCGTATGTAGCGCTCGGCGGTGGCGGCGTTGGGCTTCTCGTGGAAGGCATCGACGCGGTAGATCTCGCGCTGGCGGGCGCAGGGCGCGCTGAGGTCGGCCTGGATGTAGCCGTAGCCCGTCTCGGGGCGCGTGGGCTGCATGCCGAGGGTGAGGATGCCGTCGGTCTCGGCGGCAAAGGCCAGCGCCAGTCGCGCCACGCGGCGGAACTCGTCGGTGTCGGTGACGACGTGGTCTGCCGGCGTGACGATGATGTTGGCGCGCGGGTCCTGGCTCTTGATGCGCCAGCTCACGTAGGCTATGCACGGAGCCGTGTTGCGGCGGCAGGGTTCGCAGAGGATGTGGTCGCGGCGCAGCTGTGGCAACTGGCGGGCCACGATGTCGGCATAGTCGCGGCTGGTGACGACCCAGGTGTTCTCTGCCGGGCAGATGCCGGCGAAGCGGTCGGCGGTCTGCTGGATGAGCGTGCGCCCGGTTGCCAGCGGGTCAATGAATTGTTTTGGGCACTGCTGGGTGCTCATGGGCCAGAAGCGGCTGCCCACGCCTCCGGCCATGATGACGAGGTGGTTGTTGGCGTCCATGGGAGTATGTGGCTTGAATTTGAGGTTGCAAAATTAGTGGTTTTGTTGCTACGAGGCAACAAGACGGTGCCCTTTTCTTTGAAAATAAGTGAAAACAGGCAAAAAAAAGTAATTACGCTTGGCAGAATCGGAAAAACGGCGTATATTTGCGCAGTTTTGGCGTTATGGCCAAGGGCGTGTTTACGCCAAATGTGTATAACCATACATCTACTATGAAAAAGAAAATCCTCATCCTCGATGACAAGGAGACCATAGCAAAGGTGCTCTCCATCTACCTCCAGAGCGAGTTCCAGTGTACGTGGCTGCCCGACGGCCTGCAGGGCGTGAAATGGCTGCAGGACGGCAACACGCCCGACCTCATCATCAGCGACATACGCATGCCGGGCATGCGCGGCGACGAGTTCCTTGAGTGGATCAAGCAGAACGACCTGTTCAAGCACATCCCCGTCATCATGCTCTCGAGCGAGGACAGCACGAGCGAGCGCATCAAGCTGCTGGAGGTGGGCGCTGCCGACTACATCGTCAAGCCCTTCAACCCCATGGAGCTGAAGATACGCATCAAGAAAATCATCTGACGCCCGCTGCCACCACCGCCTTAAGCCCATGTTAAGCATTATTTACCTCGGCAACGACGGGAGGATGAAGTCGGCACTGGGATTCCTGCCGGGCTACTCCGTGCGCATGGCACGCAACTACAGGGAGCTTGCACCCGAGCGCGGCGGCGACGACGCCGCGACCAACCACCTCATCTTCATCGAGCGCCACAGCCGCCAGGAGGACCTCACCGCCATCTCCTTCGTCAAGATGCATGTGCCACGCACATACATCATACTCATCTCGCCGCCACTGGGCAGCAGCGAACGGGTGGTGTATCTCGGCGCGGGTGTCAATGACACCATTGCCGACGCGGCCAGCATCAGCGACATCCACCAGAAGGTGGCCTTCGTCGATGACCATGCCGACCAGCTCTTTGCCGACGTGGTGGTGCAGCGGCGCCTCTTCCAGTTCCGCATACCGGCGTGGAAGCGCCTCTTCGACATCGTGTTCTCGCTCACGGCACTCATCGTCCTGGCGCCGGTGTTCCTCGCCACGGCCATTGCCATACGCCTCGAAAGTCCCGGCCGGGTGTGGTACAAGAGCAAGCGCGTAGGGGCCAACTACAAGGTGTTCGACTTCCTCAAGTTCCGGAGCATGCGACCCGATGCCGACGCACACCTCAAGGACCTTGCGGCACTGAACCAGTATGGCGGACAGACGGAGGCCCCGGCATCCGTCAGCAGCGAGGCGGCACTGGAGACGCTCATCGCCAACCCCGGCACACCGATTCTCATCGGCGACGACGGCATGGTGCTGGCCGACGACTTCGAGCGCCAGCGCGAGGCCGAGCGCAGCGCCGCCTTTGTCAAGATCGAAAACGACCCGCGCATCACACGCGTGGGGCGCTTCATACGCAAATACAGCATCGACGAGCTGCCGCAGCTCATCAACATCCTACGCGGCGACATGAGCGTCGTGGGCAACCGGCCACTGCCGCTCTACGAGGCCGAGAAGCTCACCGACGACGACAGCATTGACCGCTTCATAGCCCCGGCGGGCCTCACCGGCCTCTGGCAGGTGATGAAGCGCGGCGACAGCGGGCGCCTCAGCGCCGACGAGCGCAAGCAGCTCGACATCACCTACGCCAAGACCTACAGCTTCGCCCTCGACTGCAAGATACTGCTCAAGACCGTCACCGCATTCATACAGAAGGAAAACGTTTGAACCATCCCACACTACATATATATAATGAACGCCATAATTACCTCCGTTCATTGTGCGGCTTTCCAAGCCGCAACGCCAAAATTAAAGAAAACATTAATGTCCTTTACTTTATGTACAGACGCACAATAACGGCAATAGCCGTGGCACTCGCGGCCGCTGGCGCCCACGCTCAGGACGTCGAACGCCAGCGCGACGGCGCCACCAACGAGGACAATGGCATCGTGGCCGGATTCTTCGACACGGCCGACGGCTCCAAAATCAACTTCTCCGAATTCAAGCTCCCGCCACTGAGCGAGCTGTTTGCCAACGCGCGCACCAACCCCTCGGTGGAGATGATTGCACGCGAGGAGGAGATACAGCGCGAACTCATCAAGAAGGAGAAGCGGAGCCTGCTCGAATACATCAGCGTGCATGCCAACTACACCTACGGCATCATGGACAACTATGGCAGCAACTCCACCGTCACCTCGCCCATCTACTACCAGTACATGGGGTCGAAGCAAAGCTACTGGAACGTGGGGGCGAGATTCCACATGCAGCTCGACGAGGGCTTCGACTACCGCGGGCGCATACGCCGCCAGAAGCTCGCCGCCGAGAAGGTGCGCATGGAGAAGGAGAAGGCTTTCGAGGAACTCAAGCAGAAGATAGCATCGCTCTACGTCAGCATAACCAACAAAATCATCGCCCTCAAGACCGCCGGCGAGAACGCAGCCGCATACAAGGGCGCCGGCATGCTCACCGACCAGGAGTTCAAGATGGGCGACGTCACCGTGCGCGACCTCGCCGAGACAAAGCGATGGGAGAACGAGGCCGTGGGCAACTACCAGACGCTGCAGGCGCAGATCGAGCAGGACATACTCATCCTCGAGATCATCACCAACACACCCATCATAACCAACGCGGCAGCCGACGTGCACGTTGACAGCGGCAACTGACGCACCACGCCCATACCACACCCGACTGACACCTAAACTAACGACAATGGAAATCATACAATATATCTCACGATTCCTCTACCGCATACGCTGGTACCTGCTCATCATCCCGCTCATAGCCGTCATCGTGGCTTGGATGCTCACCCGCGAGATTCCCAAGAAGTTCGACGTCGAGACAACCATCTACACCGGCATCATCTCAGGCTACACGCTCGAAGGCTCCGTCTCGGTCAACTCAAGGGTGAACATGGCCAACCTGCTCAACATCATACAGACCGAGAACACCATCAAGCGCGTGGCAACACGCCTGCTCGCCAGATGCCTCATGTACGGCGACCCCGAGCACGACAACAACTACATCAGCGCAGAGCACTTCCGCGCACTCGAGGCCGCAACGCCCGTCGAGGTGAAAGCGCTCGTCGATAAGCGCAGCGAGACACACACCACCGACAACCTCACCGCCTACGCTCACCCAACGCCCGGCAACTTCGTCTATGGCATTCTCGAGCGACATCCCTACTTCGGCGTGCGCTCCATCGCCAGCAAGCTCATCGTGGCGCAGATGGGCGAGAGCGACATGATCCACATAGCCTACTCCAGTGACGATGCCGGCATAGCATTCAACACGCTCGAGATACTCAACGAGGAATTTATCAACCAGTACCAGACCATTCGCTTCGGCGAGACGAACAACGTCATCAAGTTCTACGAGGGGCAGGTCAACCGCCTCTACCGCATACTCTGTGCCAGCGAGGAAAACCTCATCAACTACAACATCAGCAAGCGCATCATCAACTACGGCGAACAGACAAAGCAGGTCGCCATACTCGACGCCGCCCACAAGACCATGCAGAACGGGCAGCTCATGTCGTACACCGCCGAGAAGGCCATACTCGACTACCTCGAGGCACAGATGGGCGACCGCGTCAACCTCTTCCGCCAGAACGAGGAGTTCATACAGTCGCAGCAGCGAATATCAAAGCTCATGTCGCGAGTGAGCAACATGCAGCTCATGGCCGAGGAAAACGACGCACAGGCCATTGGCGAGCTGCAACGCGCCCGCCGCGAGCTGCAGGAGGAGGAGAACCACGTGCGCGAACTCACCGAACGCATAGCGCAGAACAACGCCGGCAGCAGCAACGGCGTGCGCAAGGACGACCTCATGAAAACGTGGCTCGAGCAGTCGCTCAAGACGCTCACCACAGAGGCCGAGATGCGCACCATGAACATCATGCGACGCAACATCGACGACGACTTCCTCTACTTCTCGCCCATCGGCGCCACCCTCAACCGCAAGGAGCGCCACATAGGATTCGTCGAGAGCAACTACATGGAGATGCTGCGAGCACTCAATGCCGCACGCCTCCGCCTGAAGAACCTGCAGATGACCACTGCCACACTGCGAGTGCTCAACCCGCCAATGTTCCCCATCAACTCAGCACCCAACAACCGCCTCATGGTGTTGCTGGCATCGTTCTTCATCTCGCTGCTGGCCACGGCGGCATACTTCTTCGTCATAGAGCTGCTCGACCGCACACTGCGCGACCGACGGCGCACAGAGCACCTCACCAAGTGCCCCGTCATAGGCTGCTACCCGCAGGAGAGCTCGCTGCGCTACCGCAAATACAACAAGGTCATTGCCGACATGGCCATACGCCAGCTCAGCAAAGCGCTGCTCCCACACATCGACAACGGCGGGCGCAACATCATCAACCTGCTATCCACAGCACCCGGCGACGGCAAGAGCTATGTGGCCAACGAGCTCGAGGAACTGTGGATGTCGATGGGCCTGCAGGTGCGACGCATCACCTACGACGAGGACTTCCTCACCGACGATGCCACATACATCCTCGCACAGCGCGTCGAGGACCTGTGCCCCGACTTCGACGAGAAGGAGGTGCTCATCATCGAGTACCCGCCGCTCGACGAGCACGAGGTGCCGCCAACGCTCATCAACCAGGGCACGCTCAACATCGTCGTGGCCAGGGCCAACCGCACATGGAAGGACATCGACGACAAGGCGCTGCGAGCACTGCTCTCACGCCTCATCGACAAGAGCAACATCTTCTTCTATCTCACGGAGGCCGGACGCGAGGCCGTGCAGGAGTTCACCGGACAGCTGCCGCCATACACGCCCTTCAAGAACTTCACCTACCGCATGTCGCAACTCGGGCTGACAGCCTCGGAGAATGCCCCAAGGGGCAAATAAGCCCACACGCCCATGCCGCAACGCGATGCCGACACCAACCACGGCGCCACAGCCGCCACGCCGACGACGAAGCACGACAGCCCCCGCACGCTGCCGCTCATCTTCATCGCTGGCTTCACTGTCAACTACCTGCTCATGGGCCTCAGCCGCTATGGATACATGCTGCCCATACCGACGTCGGCACACGTCGAACTCGCATACCTCGTGCTCATAGCCTACGGAGCAGCCCACGCACAGCGATGGGGCACCGGCGCCAGCCGTGCCATGGGGCCGATGATTGGCATCTACCTCGCGTGGACGTTCTTCTCAACCATTCAGGCCGTGAACCTGAGCAGCGAGATCGACTTCTCAACCATCATCACGCGATGGCTGGCCGAATACCGCACCATGACGCTGCAGGTGTTCTGGGCATTCATGGTCAACGGCCTCTACTTCAAGCGCATGGAGCAGGTGCGCGCCCTCTACCGCCTATGGGCCCTGCTCACCATAGTGGCCGTGGCGTGGGGCTTGCGCCAGCAGTTTGGGGGCTTCGACCGCGCCGAGTGGGCTTGGCTCCTCGCTGTGGGCATGAAGACTCACTTTGTCAATGGCATCATACGCTACTTCTCCTTCTTCTCCGAAGCGGCCAACTACGGATGCTGCATGGGGGCATCGACAGTGGTGTTCGGGGTGCTCTTCCTAACCACGACGTCGTCCAAACGCGACAGGATGCTCTTCGGCCTGGCTGCCGCAGCCGCGCTCTACGGCATGATGGCCTCCGGCGCGCGGGCTGCCATCTTCGTGCTCGCCGCCGGACTCATGGCCTACTGCGTCATCTCCAAGCGCATAAGCACCCTCATAGCCACCATGGTCGTCGGAGGTCTCTTCGTGGGCTTCCTCATGCTCACCGACATCGGACAGGGCAACGCCATGATACGCCGCATGCGCTCGGCCTTCAACAAGGAGGACAACTCGCTCGCTGTGCGCGAAATCAACAAGGCAACCATGAAGCGGTACATCGACGCCATGCCTTTTGGCCTCGGCGCCGGCATCCGCAACAGCGACGTGCCGCCAAGCAACAAGAACCACTACCTGGCCACCGTGCCGCCCGACTCCACATGGGTTTATGTCGATATCCACTACGGCCACCTCGGACAGCTGCTCTTCCTGCTCTCCTTCGGCGGCATGATAGCCATCGGGGGCATGAAGGTGCTCTTCAACATCCGCGACCCGGAGCTGAGCGGGCAGATGGCGGCCATCGTCGCCGGCTCCTTCGCCATGTTCGTGGCGGGATATGCCAACCAAATCATGTTGCAGTTCCCCAACACATGGCTCTTCTTCGGCAACCTATCCCTCGTGGCACTGGCCGAGGAGATGGAGCAGCAGCGCAATGCCGACCTCGCGGCAGCTCAGGGCAACGCCCCGCATACGGCCGAGACGGCACACCACAGCATCTTCCCGCTCGAGAGCCAGCCACCACTCGCCTACCCGCTCGACAACCCACCCGCCAGCCAGGCTCCACTCGACACCCAAACGCCTGTCGCCTTCCCGCTCGACAACCTACCCGCCGACATCTTCCCACTCGACCACAAAGCATAGCGCTCAACCCAAACTCAAACGTCATGCCTGAACTGTCATTCGTCACCATCAACTTCAACGGCCTGGCCGACACCACGGCGCTCATACGCTCGCTGCAGAGCGTGGTACACTCCGTGAGATGGGAGCTGGTGGTCGTTGACAACGCCTCGGCCGGCAACGATGTATTCGCCTTGCAGACCATCTTTGCTGCCGACCCACGCGTGCGCATCATTCAGGCATCGCGCAACCTGGGCTTCGCCGGTGGCAACAACCTCGGCATTGCGGCGGCAAAGGCGCCATGCATCATGCTCATCAACAACGACACCCTCGTGGAAACCGACCATTTCCGCCAGCTCACCGACCGCATCCAATGCGACACATCCATAGGCATCATATCGCCGAAGATACGCTATGCCACGCCAGGACGATTCATACAATATGCAGGATTCACCGACCTCACACCCGTAACGCTGCGCAACGCCGCCATAGGTCATGGCGAACCCGACAACGGGCAGCACGACACACCCCGTCCCACGGCCTTCGCCCACGGGGCTGCCATGCTCTTCACGCGCCACACACTCGATGCCGCAGGTCCCATGACGGAACAGTATTTCCTCTACTATGAGGAGATGGACTGGAGCATGCAGGTGCGGCGCGCAGGACTCACCATCTGGTATGACCCCGTGCAGACGGTGTTCCACCGCGAAAGCCGCACCACGGGAGCCAACTCACCATTGCGCGCGTACTACATGACACGCAACCGCCTCCTCTTCGCACGCCGCAACCGACGCCAACCCACACGGGCCCTCGCCATGGCCTACGTATCAGCCGTGGCACTCCTGCGCGACGTGCCACGCCACCTGCTCACCCGCCACACATCCTTGGCAGCGGCAACTCTGCGCGGCCTCCGCGACTTCTGGTGCGGCAACCTCCACCAGCCACTCCCACAACACCACCAACAACCCCTACAAAGCCCAACCTCACCAGCGGCCAACCCTACCCCATAACGCCTGACCTAACGTGCTCTGGCAAATAGTCTCCATACTCGACATCATCCTCTTCATCATGGTGCTCATCACTGTGGTGTACCTGAGCGTGTTTGCCATCGCCAGCCTCTTCTACAGCAAGTTCGAGGCACCAGCCACACGCAAGACAGCACGCATTCTCATACTCATCCCATGCTACCGCGCCGACGACATCTACCAGCTCACGCTCGACGCCATCGCCGCCCAGGACTATGACCCTCGTGCCATCGACATCATGGTGGTCTCCGCCGGCAACAAGCCCATCACAAACATGAAGCTCGCGCAATATAACCTCACCATGTGCATCATGCCCGAGGACGAATATACCGACGTGCGCGCGTGGCAGTTCGGCATGGACCACTGTGCACCACTAAGGCTCTACGACATAGTGCTCATCATCGAAGCCGGAGAGACGATGCAACCCACATATCTCACCGACATCAACGAGGCTTTCCAGCTCGGCTCGAAAGCCATACAGACACACCGCACGTACCCGCACCGCACGACACCGAAGGAAATGCTCACTGCCACCTTCGAGGAAATCAACTCCAGCATCTTCCGCATGGGCCACGTGGCGCTGGGGCTGTCGTCGGGTCTCCTGGGTTCGGGCATGGCCTTTGAGCACAAATGGTTTCGCGACAACATCGGCCTCCTGACCGCCGACAGCGACCTCAAAGCCTTTGAGGCAATGGTGCTTGCCGCCGGACGCTACGTTGACTACCTCGACGACACGCACTTCGTCGGCAAGCCGCAGAAAGCCGTCGGCGGACTGCCCGTCATCGACCGCTCGAAATGGATGTACGCACAGTGGCACGCCCTGCGCACTCACGTCAAGGACCTGCCGCGAGCCATCCTGCAAGGCAACCCCGACCTCTTCGACAAGGTGTTCCAATGGATTCTCATGCCGCGAGTGGTTATGATGAGCATTATCGCCCTCATGTGCGTCATCACGCCCCTCTTCTGGTGGAGCATGACGCTGAAATGGCTCGTCATGGGCTTCTGGGTGATGCTGGTGTTCGCCATCGCCACGCCCGACTACCTCATCAACCGCGAGTGGGAGAAGGCTTTCATCTACGCCCCGCTGCTCATGGTCAAAGCCCTCTTCGACGCACTGCCATCGGGATGGGCGCTGGCATTCACCCGCAGCCACAAGGACGAGTGGATCGACGACTTGCGCCAAGGCAGCGAGATGCTGATGGAACAGGGCGAGAAGCTCAAGGAGCAAGGAGCAAAGCTCAAGGAGCAGGGCGCAAAGCTCAAGGAGCAGGGCGCAAAGCTCAAAGCCCAGGGCGGGAAGCTCGGGGAGCGCAGCGGCTTCTTCAGCCGTCTGAGCCGCATAGCCGGTGGACGCCGACGCGACAACACCACCGACAGCCGCGAGGAGGAGGCACACCCATGGCCCACATGATGCTTGCTGCCGCCATCGTCGAGATGGTGCTCTTTGTCCTTGCCGCATGGTCGGTGGCCTACGTGCTCGTTTTCGCCGTGGCGTCACACCTGCCCGCCCACCCACTGCCCATTGACGCGAAGGCACGGCCACGTTTCCTCATCATCATCCCCGCATACGCCGAGGATGAGGTGGTGGAGTCAACAGTGAGATACGCCACAGGGCAGGCGTACCCGGACTTTGACGTGTGCGTCGTGGCCGATGCCATGCAGCCAGCAACCCTTGAGCGGCTCGCTGCCATGCCCATCACCCTGCTCCAAGCCAACTACACCGACAGCACCAAAGCCAAGGCACTGCAGCTGGCGATGGCCGAAGCCTACGTCCCCGGCCGACACACCCATGTGCTCATCCTCGACGCTGACAACGTCATCGTGCCCGACATGCTCCTGCGCATCGCCCGGCACTGCACCCGCGATGTCAAGGCCATACAGCTCCACCGCAAGGCCAAGAACACCGACACCGATGTGGCCATGCTCGACGCCGTGAGCGAGGAAATCAACAACAGCATCTTTCGCCGCGGCCACAACCGCCTCAACATGGCGGCGGCGCTCATCGGCAGCGGCATGTGTCTCGACGCACAGTGGTTCGCCGAGGCTGTCAAGGGCCTGCAGTCGGCCGGCGAGGACAAGGAGATTGAGCGCCAGCTGTTGCTCGACGGCCACACGACAATCTTTGCCGACACGCTGCCGGTGCTCGACGAGAAGGTAACCACACACACCAGCTTCGGCCGGCAGCGCAGACGATGGCTTGCCGCTCAGGCATGGGCCTTGGCACACATGGTGCGCGGTCTGCCACAGGCCTTCGCACGGCGCTCGCCGACGCGGCGCCTCGACTATCTCGACAAAATGCTGCAACAAACACTCGTGCCGCGCTCGCTGCTCATGGTGCTCACCGCCGCGATGCTGCTTGTCACGATAGTGGCTGCCGCCACAGGCCTGGCACCATGGAGCATGCCCCTGCGGTGGGCCGTGCTCGACGTGTGCCTCGACACCGCCATTCTCCTGGCCATACCCCGCATCATGTTCGGCCCGCGCCTGGCCAAGGCCGTCGCTGCCCTGCCACCGATGCTGTGGCAGATGGTGGCGGCTCTGTTCCACATGCGCGGCGCTTCCCACAACTTCATCCACACCAGCCACGGAAAGCCATGAACCATTGGTACGACACATACCTCAGCGTCTATGACAAGCCCTTCGACCCCGTGGCACAGGCCAACGTCATCGACGACATCCGACACCGCATGGCTGCCCTGCAGACGCAACAGCCCGTGACGACCGTGGCCGTCATTGCCTACAATGAAGAGCGACACCTGCTGGCGTGCCTGTGGAGCCTGAGCCACATGCAGACCCCATTCCCCGTGGAGGTCATTGGCATAGACAACGACAGCACCGACCGCACAGCCGACATCTTTCGCGCGTGCGCGATACCTTATTATATAGAGACGCGCCACAGCTGCGGGTGGGCAAGGCAGTGTGGCCTCAGCCACGCGCGAGGACGCTACCACCTCAACATCGATGCCGACACTATGTACCCGCCAGCCTACGTGGAACTCATGACGCGCCAACTCCAACACAAGGGCGTGGTGGCCGTGAGCAGCCTATGGAGCTACATACCTGATGCCACACACTCAGCCACAGCACTCCGCCTCTATGAGGCATTGCGCGACACCCACCTGTGGCTGCAGCACTTCAGCCGGCCGGAGCTTGCGGTGAGGGGGCTTGTATTCGGCTACCACACCGATGCTGCACGCCGCTTTGGCATTCGCACCGACATCGTCCGCGGCGAGGACGGCTACCTGGCCTACCAGCTGCGCGACGTGGGCAAGATACGTTTCCTGCGCGACCGGCGAGCGCGGGCCGTCACCGGCTACGGCACCGTGGGCGAGAGCCTCGCCGTGGCCCTGCGCCACCGTGTGGGCAAGTACCTGCGGGCATTCACCAACTACCTCACGCCCTCGCGCCAATACCGCGACGACCCATCAAACCTCGTGACATGACACCCGACGTCACCATCATCATACCCGTCTATAACACAGCATCGTACCTCAAAGCCACTATAGCAAGCCTTGAGGCTCTCGACCCGCGGCTGACCTACCAGTTCATCTGCGTGGACGACGGCTCCACGGACACCTCGCCACACATGCTCGCACAGTGGGCACAACGCGACGGGCGGGTGGAGGTATATACGCAGCGCAACCAGGGACAGAGCGTGGCACGCAACGCGGCACTCAGCCATGTGCGGGGCATGTGGACCTACTTCCTCGACAGCGACGACATCCTCATGCCCGACGCCCTCGTGGCAGCCCACGCCGCTGCCACGCGCCACGGTGCCGACATGGTGCTCTTCTCAGGCACCATCATCGATGAGCAAGGGCAGCACATCGACGAGGCCGAAGGCACCATCTTCACACATCAGCGCTACCAGCGCCCCGACGCCTTGCCCGGTGACAGGTGCATCGATGGGGTGCAGGTTATGGACATACTGCTCAAACACTACATCTTCCGCGCCGTACCATGGCTATACATGGTGCGCACCGACTTCCTCCGCAACAGCGGCATCACCTTCCATCCCGGCATCATCCACGAGGACGAGCTGTTCACCGCAACGCTCACCCTCGCTTGCCACAACGTGGTCACACTCCACCGCACCCTCGTGCTGCACCGCATACGCCAGTCGAGCACCATGGGTCAGCGCTTCTCGCGCCGCAACATGGACTGTCTGCTCACCGTCATCGACGGCGTGGAGCAATGGGTGACACACCACCCCGAGCGGCGGCGCCCGGCATGGGACTACTGCCGCTACACCCTCAACCACGTGCTCATCACGGCACGCTCGCTGCCGCTGCCCGACCGCTGGGCAGCGCTGCGCCGCATCGTGGGCAGCGGCTACCTGCCTTACGTGGAACCCAAACGCCTCATCCTCTTCATCTATGGCAGATAGAGTCAGCAAAAGCCTCAAGAATGCGAAGGTGAACTTCATCTTCTACTTCCTCGGACTCTTCTTCGCGTTCTTCTCCCGACGCATCTTCCTCGAGTGCCTCGGCGAGGAGTTCGTGGGGCTGACGCTCACCCTGGGCTCCATACTTGGCTACCTGAACCTGGCCGAGCTGGGCATATCGTCGTCGATAAGCTATTTCCTGTACAAGCCGCTGCAGGGCAACGACCGCCGCGAAGTGGCCGACGTGCTCTCGCTGCTGGGCTACCTGTACCGCTGGATAGGGCTTTTCATCCTCGTCGCTGCCGTGGTCATCAGCCTGTTCTTCCCGCTCATTTTCGGCGGCAAGGGGCTGAGCATGGGCATCATCTATTTTGCCTTCGCCAGCATACTGGGTTCGCAGCTCATCGGCTATTTCATCAACTACCGCGAGATTCTCCTCGCCGCCGACCAGAAGCAGTATCTCGTCAGCGTCTATTACCAAAGCGCAGGGCTGGTGAAGACGGCCCTACAGATAGCGCTGGCCTACACCTGGGGCAACCCCTACGTGTGGGTGGCCATAGAGTTTGTGTTCGGCGTCATTGCCTGTGCTGTCCTCAACTGGAAGATCAACCGCGAGTACCCGTGGCTCCACACCGACAAGAGCCGTGGCCGCGAGCTGCTGCGGCGCTACCCCGAAGTAATGCGCAAGACGCGCCAAGTGTTCGTCCACCGCATCAAGGACTTCGTGCTCACCAAGAGCGACGAGCTGTTCGTGTTCCTCTTCGTCTCGCTCAAGATGGTGGCATACTATGGCAACTACACCATGATAGCCACCAAGATCTCGCAGCTCTTCACCACCGTGCTCAACAGCGTCAACGCCGGAGTGGGCAACCTCGTGGCCGAGGGCAACGAGGAGCTGGAGCAGCGGGTGTTCTGGGAACTCACGGCGCTGAGGCAGGCCGTGGCGGCCATCATCAGCTACGGTCTGCTCATGCTCCTACCATCGTTCATCGCCATCTGGGTGGGCGAGAAGTACGTCCTCTCGCCATGGGTGCTCATCCTGCTCGTGGCCTACACCTTTATGAACCTCACGCGGGCCGTGGTCGATATCTTTAACCATGCCCACGGCCTCTACGACGACGTGTGGTCGTGCTACGTCGAACTTGGGTTGAACGTGGCCGTTACCTTCACCCTGGGGCCGCTCTTCGGCATCGCCGGCATCCTCGCCGGCAAGCTCGTCAGCGTCGGCCTCATCATCATGGTGTGGAAACCCTATTACCTCTACCACCGTGGCTTCCACATCGGCGTGAGGCAATACTGGAGCGGCACGCTGCGCTACTATGCCATACTCCTGGCGAGCGCCGCACTCGCCGCTGCCACCACCATGCTCATACCGCTGCCCGAGGCTGCCAACTTCGTCCTTTGGCTGCTCAGGGCCGTGGTGGTGATGGCCATATACCTGGCGTTCTACCTGCCCATGCTGTGGTGGTTCGGCCGCGGGGCGCGCGACTGTGCCCACCGCCTGACCACACTGCTGCCTCACGGGCTGCGCCCCCGACATTAGCTTTCCGCCAACGCCCCGCCACCAACGCCCCGCCGCCATCAGCCCACCGCCAACATTCCACCGCAAACACCCGCAAGACAAGTGTCACCAACGTTCTCCGTCATCATACCGCTCTACAACAAAGGCCGCTACATCGATGCCACGCTGGCATCGGTGACGGCGCAGACCTTCGCCGACATGGAGGTGATAGTCATCGACGACGGCTCCACCGACGACGGTCCGGCACGCGTGGCAACCCACGCCTCAGCCGACACGCGGCTGCGGCTGCTCCGCCAACCCAACGGCGGCGTGTCGGCAGCACGCAACGCCGGGCTGCGTGCCGCACGTGGCGAGTGGGTGGCGTTCTTGGATGCCGACGACACCTGGATGCCGACATACCTCGCCGAGATGCACGCCCTGGCACGGCGCCACCCCGAAGCCGGCCTCTGCGCCTGTGCGCGGCAAGGGCGGCGCATCCCCACACTGCCAGAGGAATGCGTCGTCAGCGACGCGGCAGCCTGGGGTGTCATCTATTGGACAGGCACCACCATGGCGCGGCGCACGCTCTTCGCCACCGCCGGTCTTTTCCGCGAAGGCATCAGCCGTGGCGAGGACCGCGACATGTGGCTGCGCCTGGGTCTGCACGCACCCACGGCATTCCTCAACCGCGAGCTGGCCCGCTATGAGGAGCACGCCGCAGGGAGCCTCACGGACTTGGTGCCACTGTGCCACGAGTTCCCATACTGGGAGTGGTACGACCTGCCCCGCCGCTACCCCACCCTGCGCCATATCAACCCCGCCCTGCCTGCCACATACCGCGACAGCATACGCCGCTATGCCACCAACCAGCTCATGCAGCTGGCCAACGCCCATTTCCGGGCCGGCCACCGGAAGGATGCACTGCGCGTGCTGCTGCGTTGTCGCGGCATGTCGGACATGCGCGCCCGTCTGCAGCTGCTGCGGCGCATCCTCACCCAATGGTGAACACCACGTCAGCCATCAGCAACCCACATCCCACCAACTCCACACCACATGCCCCTATTCTCCGTCACCATCCCCGCATACAAGGCCAAATATCTGGCCGAGACCATCGACAGCGTGCTCGCGCAGCAATGTCCCGACTTCGAGCTCATCATCGTCAACGATGCCTCGCCCCACGACCTCGACGCCATCGTGAACCGCTATGCCGACCCGCGCATACGCTATTTCACCAACGAGCACAACTGCGGCGCGCGCAATGTCGTTGACAACTGGAACATCTGCCTCGGCCATGCCCGCGGGGAATATGTTTGCTGCATAGGCGACGACGACACACTCACACCCACCTACCTCGCTGACTTTGCCGACCTCATCGGGCGCTATCCACAGGTGGACCTCTTCCACGCACGCTCGGTGATCATCAACGACAGGTCGGAGGTCGTGGAGCAGCTTGAGCAGCGGAAGGAATGGGAATCCGTGTATTCCCTCATCTGGAACCCGCGCAACACCCACCTCGGCGACTTCCTCTTCCGCACGTCAGCACTGCGCAGCTGCGGCGGCTTCTACCGTCTGCCCTACGGCTGGGCGGCCGACGACCTCACGGCCTTCACCGTCGCCGCTGCCCACGGGTGCTGCAACACCCAGCGTGTGGGCTTCTGCTATAGGGGCAATGCCGAGAGCATCAGCCACGACATGACGTGCATCGAGGACAAGATACGTGCCTACCAGCACTGGGGGGAATGGATGGCGCATTTCCTCGAGCGCGAGCCTTCCGACCCCGACGACCGCCGTCTGCGCCTGCTAATCGCTGCCGGTCTGCGCCACTATGTCGAGGCCCACATCGACGACATGGTGGAATGGGACATACGGAAAGCCCCGCTGCGGCGTGGACTGTTCTGGCTCACACACCACACGGCCCACGGCATCTCGCTGCGCAGATACCTGCGCGCCACCGCCAAGGCGCTCAAACACCGCATCCTATCATAAGCCACACCCCACCGACAATGGAGATAGCCATACTCACCTCGGGCATACTGCCCGTGCCAGCCACTCAGGGCGGTGCCGTGGAGGCGCTCATCGACCACTACATCAACCGCAACGCCCTGACGGGTGAGCACGAGTTCACCGTGTTCAGCGTGGCGCCGCCGACCGGCACACCCCGCCCCACCCTGCCCCACACCTCCTACGTCCATGTGCCGACAGCCACCCCATGGGCACGCATGCGGCGCAAGCTGCGGTCGTGGCTGTCCGCGCCAGGGTTCTACAACTATTTCATCAACGACTTCTACCTCACGTGCCGCCAGCGCCTGTTGCGCCGGCGCTGGGACGCCATTGTGCTCGAGAACCGCCCGGGCTACGCCATAGACCTGCGGCGCCACTACGATGGTCCCATCATCCTGCACCAGCATCTCGACAGCGTCAATGCCGACACTCCGCGTGGCGACGACATCTGCCGTGCGCTGACCCACGCCATCGGAGTCTCCGACTACATCTGCCGTCGCATGGCGCAGGTGGGCACACCGCTGCCGACCACAACCGTTTACAACGGCATCGACACGGAGCGCTTTGCCCGCGCAGCCACGGCGCGGCGCAGCGACTTCGGCCTGTCGCCCGGCGACTTCGTGGTGGCCTACTGCGGGCGCATCGACCCCATCAAGGGCGTGGCCGAGCTTATCGACGCGATGGTGCAGCTGCGTGACATGGGCAACCTGCACCTGCTCGTCGTCGGTGGCAGCTTCTACGGCAACGCCGCGGGCTGCGACACGCCCTTCATCGAGGCGCTGAAGACAGCCGCCAAGCCCATCCGCGAGCGCATACACTTCACCGGATTCGTGCCCTACGAGCGCGTGCCATCGCTGCTGAAGATGGCCGACTTGGCCGTGATGCCCTCGACATGCCAGGAGGCCTTCCAGCTCACCGTGGTCGAAGCCATGGCCGCCGGCGTGCCGGTGGTGGCAACGCGCTCGGGTGGCGTGCCGGAGATATGCGAGGGTGTGGCGTGCATCGTGGATCATGGCGAGCATCTCGCACAGCGTCTCGCCAAGGCCATTGCCACTCTCGCAGCCGACCCTCAAGAGCGACGCGCCATGTCCGCCAGGGGCCTCATGCGCGCCCAGCGCTTCGCCCACACGGCCTATGCCGACGCCTTCCTGCACGCTTTGACGTCAATATTACGGCCGAAAACAAAATAAAGCTAAAAAAAAGCTTGCAAAGATTGTCGGCGTTACACTTTTTTGCTACCTTTGCCCACGCAACAAGCATATACCGTGTATCCCAATGCCTGACAAAGCCACTTTTGGCCACAAGCACCCGCGGCTGAAACGCTTCGCGCACTGGTGCGTCATCAATCCCACGCTATCGCGCCCGCGATGGTGGGTTCGCTTTTTGCGTCCATGCTTCACCAATGCCGCTTGGTCCAGCCACATCTACCACTCCGCACGCATGGACGTGGTGCCATGGAGCCGTTTCCGCCTGGGCCGCCACAGCGTTGTTGAGAGCTTCGCTTGCGTCAACAACGCGATGGGCGACGTCGTCATCGGCGACCATACGCGCGTGGGGCTTCACAACACCATCATCGGCCCCGCCACCATCGGCTCACATGTGAACCTTGCCCAGGGAGTGGTGGTGACAGCCATCAACCACAACTTCAGCGACCCGGCCAAACCCATTGACATGCAAGGTGTCAGCGCCCAGCGCATCGTCATCGATGATGATGTGTGGGTGGGTGCCAATGTGACCATCACCGCCGGTGTGACCATAGGCTCGCACAGCGTCATCGGCGCCGGCAGCGTCGTCACGCGCGACATCCCCGCCGGTTCTGTTGCCGTGGGTTCGCCGGCCAAGGTCATGCGCACCATCGTGCCCCAACAGATACCCTGAACACACCATCAGCAACCCTACATTATCCAACACTTATAAACCAACACTTAAATTATGAATGACATCAAAGTACTGAACCACGCAGCCGACAACATACGCATCCTGGCCGCGTCGATGGTAGAGAAAGCCAAGAGTGGACACCCCGGCGGCGCCATGGGTGGAGCCGACTTCATCAATGTGCTCTACAGCGAGTACCTCAACTACGACCCCGCCGACCCGACGTGGGTGGGCCGCGACCGCTTCTTCCTCGACCCCGGCCACATGGCACCAATGCTCTACAGCCAGCTCGCACTCATCGGCAAGTTCTCGCTCGACGAGCTGCAGCAGCTGCGCCAGTGGGGCTCGCCAACGCCCGGCCACCCCGAGGCCGACCCCGCCCGCGGCATAGAGAACACCAGCGGCCCTCTGGGTCAGGGCCACACCTTCGGCATCGGCGCCGCCATCGCCGCCAAGTTCCTGGCCGCCCACACCGGCAACCCGACGTTTGAGAAGGAGACCATCTACATCTACATCTCCGACGGCGGCGTGCAGGAGGAGATCTCGCAGGGCGCAGCCCGCATTGCCGGCACTCTGGGTCTGGACAACGTGGTGATGTTCTATGACAGCAACGACATCCAGCTCTCCACCGAGACGGCCGAGGTTATGAACGAGGACACCGCCGCCAAGTACCGCGCCCTGGGCTGGGAGGTGTTCTGCATCAACGGCAACGACGCCTCACAGATACGCACCGCCATCGAGCAGGCCAAGGCCGTGAAGGGCAAGCCTGCCCTCATCATCGGCAAGACCATTATGGGCAAGGGCGCCCTGAAGGACGACGGCAGCAGCTACGAGCGCAACTGCAAGACCCACGGCGCACCTCTCGGCGGCGATGCCTACAGGAAGACTATAGCCAACCTGGGCGGCGACGCTGACAATCCGTTCGTTATCTTCGACGACGTGAAGGAGCTCTATGCCCGTCGCGCTGAGGAGTTGAAGGGCATCGTGGCCGAGCGCAAGGCCGAGGAGGCCGCCTGGGCAGCCCAGAATCCCGAGTGTGCCGCCGCTCAGACCGAGTGGTTCAGCGGCAAGGCCCCGCAGGTGGATTGGTCGAAGGTGCAGCAGAAGAGCGGCGACGCCACGCGCAACGCCAGCGCCGCCGTGCTCAGCCAGCTGGCCCAGCAGGTGCCCAACATGATTGTGGCGAGCGCCGACCTCTCCAACTCCGACAAGACCGACGGCTTCCTCAAGCAAACCCACGCCCTCAAGGCCGGCGACTTCAGCGGTGCCTTCTTCCAGGCCGGTGTGGCCGAGCTGACGATGGCCTGCTGCTGCATCGGCATGGCCCTGCACGGCGGCGTCATCCCCGCCTGTGGCACGTTCTTCGTGTTCTCCGACTACATGAAGCCCGCCGTGCGCATGGCCGCACTGATGGAGCTGCCCGTGAAGTTCATCTGGACGCACGACGCCTTCCGCGTCGGTGAGGACGGCCCCACCCACGAGCCTGTGGAGCAGGAGGCCCAGATCCGCCTCATGGAGAAGCTCAAGAACCACCACGGCAAGAACTCAACCCTCGTGCTGCGCCCCGCCGACGCCCAGGAGACCACGGCCGCCTGGTGCCTGGCCATGGAGAACACTACCAGCCCCACGGCCCTCATCCTCAGCCGCCAGAACATAGCCGACCTGCCCGCCGGCAACGACTACAGCCAGGCCGCCAAGGGCGCATACATCGTGGCAGGCTCTGACGAGCAGCCCGACGTCATCCTCCTGGCCAGCGGCTCGGAGGTGAGCACGCTCGTGGCCGGTGCCGAGCTTCTGCGCCGGGACGGCGTGAAGGTGCGCATCGTCAGCGTGCCCTCCGAGGGCCTGTTCCGCAGCCAGCCCAAGGAGTACCAGCAGTGCATCCTGCCCGCCGGGGTGAAGAAGTTTGGCCTCACCGCCGGCCTGCCCGTGAACCTCGAGGGACTCGTGGGTGCCGACGGCAGCGTGTGGGGCTTGGAGAGCTTCGGCTTCAGCGCCCCCTACAAGGTGCTCGACGAGAAGCTGGGCTTCACCGCCGACAACGTCTATAAGCAGGTGAAGGCCCTGCTGGCCTAAGCCACGACATCCCGACAAACACACGTCACACCATGGACATCAAAGTCATAGGGTTAGCCAGCGACCACGCTGGCTACCCTCTCAAACAATACGTGAAGCAGTACCTCGACGCCAAGGGCCTGACCTACAAGGACTATGGCACCTTCAGCGAGGCAAGCTGCGACTACAGCGACTTCGGCCACGCCCTGGCACTGGGCATCGAGTGCGGCGAGGTCTATCCCGGCATTGCCATCTGCGGTTCAGGCGAAGGCATCAACATGACACTCAACAAGCATCAGGGCATCCGCGCCGGTCTGTGCTGGATTCCAGAGATTGCACATCTCATCCGCCAGCACAACAACGCCAACGTGCTCGTCATGCCGGGCCGGTTCATCGACACCGACATGGCCTCGAAGATCATGGATGAGTTCTTCGCCACCGACTTCGAGGGCGGACGCCATCAGGCGCGCATCGACAAGATTCCTGTGCAATAAGCCGCAGGACAATCACCACGCAGCCATCGCCAGCGGCGGCTCCCCCGCGAGGAGCGGGCCGCTGGTGGCGGCGGCATCACCCACAACAACCACAAGCACACACACAACACACCCCTTACATCGATGATTTGGAACCCCAACAAAGAATGCATGAGCCGCGACGAGATGAGCGCGCTCCAAGGCAAACGCCTCCACAAGATTGTGGAATATGTGTATCACAACGTCCCCTTCTACCGCAACAAGCTGCAGGAGATGGACATACGCCCCGACGACATTCAGACCATTGAGGACATACACAAGCTGCCTTTCACCACCAAGAAAGACCTTCGCGACAACTACCCCTTCGGCCTGCAGGCCGCACCACAGAGCGAGATCATACGCATACACGCCAGCAGCGGCACGACCGGCAACCCCACCATCGTGGGCTACACGCGCAAGGACATCGGCGTGTGGAGCGAGTGCATGGCACGGTGCCTGACGGCCTACGGCGTCACCCGCGACGACATCTTCTCCGTGTCCTACGGCTATGGCCTGTTCACCGGCGGCCTGGGTGCCCACTACGGCGTGGAGCACATCGGCGCCAGCGTCATCCCTGCCGGCACGGGCAACACCGAGAAACACCTGAAGCTCATCCGCGACCTGGGCATCACGGGCATAGCCTGCACCCCGAGCTACGCCCTGTACCTGGCCGAGACGATGGACAAGCTCGGCATACGCAAGGACGACATCCGTCTGCGCGTGGGTGCCTTTGGCGCCGAGCCTTGGACAGAGAACATGCGCTGCGAGATCCAGGAGCGCCTGGGCTTGAAGGGCTACAACCTGTATGGTCTGTCGGAGGTGATGGGACCGAGCGTGAGCTACGAGTGCCAGATGCAGAACGGCTCCCACATCTGTGAGGACCACTTCTACCCCGAGATTATCAACCCCGTGACGCTGGAACCGCTGCCTGCCGGGCAGACCGGCGAGCTGGTGTTCACGACGCTGACCAAGGAGGGCATGCCCGTGCTGCGCTACCGCACGCGCGACCTGTGCTCCCTGCTGCCCGGCACCTGCGACTGTGGTCGCACGTCCGTGCGCATGGGCCGCATCCAGGGCCGTTCGGACGACATGCTCATCATCCGCGGCATCAACGTTTTCCCGTCGCAGGTGGAGAGCGTGGTGCTCTCGATGCCGGAATTTGCGCCGCGCTACATGCTCGTTGTGGATCGCGTGAACAACCTCGACACGCTTCAGGTGCAGGTGGAGATTCGCCAGGAGTTCTTCACCGGCACGTTCGACACGCCCGCCGCCGTCGATGCCCTCGAGAAACGCTTGGCAGCCAAGCTCAAGAGCGTGTTGAGCATCTCGGCCAAGGTACAGCTCAAGGCCCCTGGCACGATAGAGCGCAGCCAAGGCAAGAGCGCCCACGTCATCGACAAGCGCCAGCTCTGACCGGGCTGTGCACCCGATATGTGTCGCAACGCATGCTGCGTCACCGGCGCCACGTCGCGCCAGCGGCATGCACGGCCGCCAGGTGCGTTGCGACATATAATAACTGATATGCCACTTACAAACAAAGAAATGATTGACAGCAAATCACCTTACTTCAACCCCGAACATGAGGCCATGTCGCGCGAGCAGATCGAGACACTGCAGCTCGAACGCCTCAAGGCCACTGTGCGCCACTGCCTGACGAACGAGTTCTACCAGAAGAAGTTTGCCGAGGCCGGCATCACGGCCGACGACATCCAGACGCTGGCCGACGTGCGCAAACTCCCCTTCACCACGAAGCAGGACCTGCGCGACACCTATCCTTTTGGCATGGCGTGTGTGCCGCTTCGCGACTGTGTGCGCCTACACTCGAGCAGCGGCACCACCGGCAACCCCACTGTCATCCTCCACACTCAGCGCGACCTCGACGAATGGGCCAACCAGGTGGCGCGCAACCTGTGGATGGTAGGTCTGCGCCCTGACGACGTGTTCCAGAATTCCAGCGGCTACGGCATGTTCACCGGCGGCCTGGGCTTCCAATACGGTGCCGAGCGGCTGGGCATGCTCACCGTGCCGGCCGCCGCCGGCAACTCCCTGCGCCAGATCAAGTTCATCAAGGACTTTGGCACCACGGCCATCCACGCCATACCGTCCTACGTCACACGCCTCTATGAGGTGATGCGGCAAGAGGGCGTTGACCCCCGCCGCGACACCAAACTCAAGGTGCTGGCCATCGGCGCCGAGCCCCACTCGGAGGAGCAGCGCCAGCGCATAGAGCAGATGATGGGCGTGAAGGCCTACAACTCCTTTGGCATGAGCGAGATGTGCGGACCCGGCGTGGGCTTCGAGTGCCCGGAGCAGAATGGTCTGCACTTCTGGGAGGACTACTACATCGTGGAGATTGTGAACCCCGACACGCTCGAACCCGTGGCCGACGGCGAGATAGGCGAGCTGGTGCTCACCACCCTGTGCCGCGAGGCCATGCCGCTGCTGCGCTACCGCACACGCGACCTCACTCGCGTGCTGGGCCGCTCGTGCCCCTGTGGGCGCAACCACATCCGTCTGGACCGCATGCGCGGCCGTTCGGACGACATGATAGTGCTGCGCGGTGTGAACATCTTCCCCATCCAGATAGAGAAGATCCTCATGAAGTTCCCCGAGGTGGGCACGAACTACCTCATCACGCTCACCACCGAGGACAACAACGACCAGATGACCGTGGAGGTGGAAGTCAACGAGGGCACCGACGACTTCGCCAAGCTGCAGGGCCTCGAGAAGGAAATCCGCCACCAGCTTGGCGACGAGATCCTGCTCAAGCCCAGGGTGCGCCTTGTGGCAAAGGGTGCGCTGCCCGTGAGCGAGGGCAAGGCCGTGCGCGTCGTTGACAAGCGTAAGGTGTATCAGTGAATCCATTGACCATAACCCCGCACACAAACCAAACTCTCAACCCCACATAACCCATGACTATCAACCAACTGTCCATCTTCATCGAGAACCGCTCCGGCACACTCATCAAGGTTCTCGAGGCCCTGAAAGAGGCCAAGATACAAATCATCGCCTCCACGATTGCCGACACGGCCGAGTATGGCATCTACCGTCTCATCTGCAGCGAGCCCACACGCGCCTGCGAATGTCTGAAGAAAGCCGGCGTGGCAGTGGCGCTGAGCGATGTCTTTGCCATCGAGCTCGACAATGAACCCGGCTGCGCTGCCGACGCCGTGCAAGCCTTCAGCGCCGCCGGCATCAGCATCACCTACATGTACTCGTTCCTGCTGGGTGGCAAGGGCATACTCGTGTTCCGCACCGACGACAACGCCCATGCCGCCGACGTCATTGCCAAGGCAGGCCTGCGCGGCATCGACGAGAGTGCCCTCACCGGCATGGCATAGGCCCCTCGAGCCGCGGCTGGCGCCGTGGGCCAGCCACATGGCACCACGCACCACGCGGCGCCGCCCCACACCAGGGTTGCATCCATCGCGATGGGTGCAACCCTTTTTTGTGTGCCGTGCGTGGGGACGAGGCCTCGTGGCTGAGCCTGTGGTGTGTTGCGGCGTGGCCGCCCTCAGCTGACGACCTGAATCATGCTCCGCCCTTCGCCCCGCTTCCTCACCTGCAGCTTGACGGGTATGCGCTCGCTGAGCTCCTCGCGGTGGGAGATGATGCCCACGCGCCGGTTGTTCTGCCCGGCTATCTCCTGCAGCTTTTCCAGCGTCTGCATCACACTGTCGAGGCTGTGCTCGTCGAGCGTGCCAAAGCCCTCGTCGATGAAGAGGATGTTGACGTTCATGTCGGGCCGGTTGAGCGACGAGAGCGCCAACGAGAGTGCCAACGAGATCATGAAGCGCTCGCCGCCGGAGAGCACCGTGACGCTGCGCACCTGGTCCTTGTTGTAGCGGTCGTGGACGAGTATGGCCAGCTGCTCGTTGTCGTCGCTGCAGGTGAGGCTGTAGCGGTCGGTGATTTGTGTGAGGTAGATGTTGGCATTGTTCAGCAGCGGTCGCATGATGTAGGTCTGCACGAGGGTGCGGAATCGCGTTCCGCCGAAGATGCTGTTGAGCACGTCCCATCGGTCGCGGGTCTTGCGTGCCGCTTCAAGCTCTGCCTCTATCTCCTTGAGGCGCAGTATGTTCTTTGCGTGGGCTTCAAGTCGTTCTTTAGCCTGCATGCGCCGCGTCATGGCTTCGTCGCGCAGAGTGTTGAGGGTGGCGTTCTGCTCCTGTAGGTGGGAGCGGTCGGGCAGCTCAGAGCGGTCGGCGATGGCGAGCTGGGTGATGGCGGCGTCGATGGCCGCCTGTGCGACAGCGATGGCGTCGGTGCGCGACTTGCGTTGCGCGTCGATGTCGATGACGTAGCGCCGCGCCTCGGCCACGGCCCCTTCCTTCGCCATGAGTTCTTGCAGCATCTGCTGCGTGGTGCCCGTGGCGGCGCTGAAAGCGTTGAGCGCCTCGGTGCAGCGCCCTATGGTCTCCCGGCTGCCACGCACTTGGGCGTCGAGGGCCGTGACACGGCCGAGCAGCGCCGTCCATTCGGCATTGACGTCGCGGCAGTCGCTGGCGCGGGCCTCCACCTCTACGTCCCATGCCGGGCATGCCTCGATGATGCTCTGGCGCATTCGTGACGTAGCCTCGATGAGCGCATCGGCCTTCTCCTTCTGCGTCTGGGTGTCGCTTTGCAAGCGCTGGTGCTGGGCGTATGCCCCGGCATCGGCCTTGAGGCGTCGGCGCACGCTGTCGATGTCGGCTTGCCAGTCGGGGGCATAGTGCGCCAGCATGGCGCTGATGTCCACCGCCATGCGCTGTGCGTCGGCCGTCGTCTGCTGTTGCTCGGCGTGCAGGCGCTGCAACGTCGCCTCATGGCTCTCCACGTCGTGGCGCGCCTTGGCCAGGGCCTGCTGTGTGCGCAGGAGGGCGTCGTCGAGCGGCTTCTTGGACTTGAGCAGCGTGTTGATTTGCCCTTGCAGTCGCTCGGCCTCTTGCTGAACGGCCGTGAGACGTTGGGCATCGGTGCGCAAGGCGAGCTGCGCCTGCTCAATCTGCGGCAACAATGGGCGGCTGGCATCGAGGCCCGCCAGCGCAGCTTGCTGGCCTACGGCCTTGAGGGCGAGGGCATTGCGCGCTTCGATGGCTGCCAGCTGCTCGCGCTGGCCTTGCAGCGCCCCCATGCCCTGCTGGAAGGCATCGCGCGCGGCGTCGCGCCGCCGTGTGGCTTGTGCCAGCGCGTCGGCCGCCAGGCGTTGTTCCTGCTCCAGCGGTGTGAGCAGTCGGCTGAAGTCGTCGTCGAGGTGGGAGGCGTCGAGAGGCTGTCCGCACAGCGGACACGTCGAGGTGTGGGCATCGAGCATGCGGTGGCGCAGGGCCACGATGGTCTCCTCCATGCTCATCGACATCGTTGTGAGGCGTTTGTCGGCCTTGTCGGCCTCGTCCTTACGCGCTTGATAGTCGCGCTCCGTGGCCTCTTGGGCCTGACGTAGGCTCTCCATTTTGGGTTGCTGCGTGGCTATAGTGCGGCGCAGTGCGTCGGCCTCGCTCTGTGCGGCCGCCAGCGTCTGCACCTGCATGTGCAGGCTGTCCATGCTCTTTCTGGCCGCGTCGAGTTTGGTAAGTTCATTGTTGACTGCCTTGGGGTTCATGGCCTCGCGCTGCTGCGTGAGGGCGTCGATCTCGCCGCCTCGCTGCCGCACGGCGGTGGCGGCCTCGTCGGCGGCGTTGCTGGCAGCCACCAGCGCCTGTGCCAGCGGTTGGCTGCGGGTGTGCTCCTTCTGCAGGGTCTGTGCCAGCTCGTCGGCTTTCTTGCGTGCGGCCGCGAAATGGGCCATCATCACGTCGGCCTCGCCGGCCTTGGCAAACAGCTCCTCGTGGAGACTGTGGGCGTTGAGCCAGGCCGTGGCCTCAGCGATGGTGGCCATCATGGCCTGCGACAGCGTCCGGCGGTGCTCCATGTCGGCCGCGAGGGTGACGTAGCGCTCGCGCTGCCGCGACAAGTCGCTGAGGGCCTGGCGCTCCTGCTGCTGTGCGGCGAGCAGTGTGGCCAGCTGTTGGCGCGGCGCGGTGGTGGCGTCCCACTGGGTGAAGAGCGCCTTGCTGCGGCGGTAGGCCTCGCCGCTGGCCTGTTGTTCCAGCTCTTGGAGCTGCTGCCGGGCCTCGGCCCGCGCCCGCTCGCTGCTGACCACGCCATCGACGAGCTTCAGCCGCTCCACAACGCCCTTGATGGCCTCCTCATGCTGGCGCATGGCGGCCTCGGCGTCGGTCTGCTGCTGCACGTAGGCCGCCACCTCGTCGTCGGTGAGCGTGTGGGGCTTCTCGGTGTCGTAGCGAGCCTGCAGACGCTCCTTGTTTTCCTTAGCACGCTTGAAGAGGCTCGCTATGGCCTCGCCGTAGGCTGTGAAGTGCTGCGTGTTGGTGAGCTGCTCGAGGATGGCTTCGCGCTCGCGCTTGTCGCCGGTGAGGAAGTTGGCAAACTGCCCCTGTGCCAACATGGCCATGCGTCCAAACTGCTGGAAGTCAAGACCCACGGCGGCGCGTATGGTCTGCTCCACGCTGTCGGTTGTCCAGTCGGCCTGACCCATGCGCACCTCCCATTTCGGGGTGGCGTAGCGCGGCACCATGTTGCCGGCAGCATCGCGTGTGCGGCTCCGCTTCATGCCCAGCGTGAGGCGTGCGGCATAGTCGCAGCCGTCGTTGCCCTCGAAAGTCACCAGGCTGTAGCATTCGTCGGCGGGGCCTATGCCTAAGCGCGTGTATTGCTCTATGCTTGCCACGCGTATGGTCTCGCCATCGTCGTTGGCAAACACGTTGCGCATGGGGTTTGCCACACCCGCTATGCGCGGCGTGGTCTTGTACAGGGCCATGGCGATGGCATCGAGCACCACCGACTTGCCGGAGCCGGTGTCGCCGCTGATGAGGAAGATGGGTGCCGGGTCGCCGGTGGCGGCATCGATGAGGTCGCTGTCGAAGTCTATGTCGGCACGCTCGATGGATGCTATGTTGCGTATGTGTAGCTGTTTGATTTTCATGGCTCTTCGTTCTGTGCCTTGCGGCGGTTCTTGTACTGGCGCTCCTCGGACAGGCGCAGCACTTCGGCGCGCACCTCATCGAAGGCGGCGCGCACGTCGTCCATGTCCAGGAAGGGGTATTGGTCGCTGGTGCGCTCAATGAAGGTCATGGGGTCGGTCATCTGTTGCAGCTCGGCCACCTCGAACACGGGGCGCGGTGTCTGCTCGCCGGCCGCATCGCCGCCCTCCCACAGCACCTTGGGGTTGTAGCGCCACTCGTCGGCATACGGCTCAAGCAGGGCATACACCTGCTGGCTGAAGTCGGCTGGGAGGCATGCCCGCTGCGCAAAACGGAAACGCACGTAGCCGCGCTCGCCATGACTGGCGAGCTGGCGCAGCGAGGCCAGAGCCTCGTCGGCAGTGGCAAAGGGTTCCTGGCCGGCCGGCGGCAGCACGTAGAAGTGGCGCAGCTCGTCGATGCGCAGCTGGCTCACCGTCACGCTGCCGCCGTGGCGGTCTATCTCCACGAGGCTCACGGTGTGGGGGTATGCCTCGTCGCAGCTCACGTGGAGCGCACTGCCGGCATAGCGCGCCACGGGGGCGGCATACGCCACGCTGTCCATGCGCAGGGCATCCTCCTGGTGGCCCAGGGTCTGCGGCTTGTGGATGTGGCCCAGCGCCAGGTAGTCGTAGCCTGTGCCAAAGGCGGTGGTGTCCATCACGCGCAGCGTGCCGAGGTCGAAGGCGTGGCCGGCGGGGTCCAGACCCGCCACTGCCTGATGCGCCATGACCACCACGGGCAGCCCGGAGGCGTTCTCCGCCGCCACGGTGGCGAGCAGCGCCTGCACCACGTCCTTGCGCTCGCCCGTCATGTATGGCAGCGCAACGACATACCCCGTGGCAAGACGCACGATGTAGGGCTGTTGCCACCCGGAGGGACGCTGCAGACTGTCGGCCGGAGGCGGTGTGCCAACGACATGCACCCCCGCCAGTTGCCACAGGGAGCTGTCGGCCTGAAGGCGCGAGGCCGAGTCGTGGTTGCCGGCAATGATGACGATGTGCATGCTGGGGCAGCACTGGTGCAGATGCACGAAATAGTCGTTGAAAGCACGCTTCACAGCGGCCGAGGGCTGCTGGATGTCGAACACGTCGCCACTGAGCAGCAACGCGTCGGGGCGCTCGCGCTGGCACCACTCCTCCAGCTGGCGGAAGAAGTGGCGGTGCTCGTCGCAGCGGTCGTAGTTCTGGTAGATGACCTGCCCCAGATGCAGGTCGGCGGTGTGGAGTATCTTCATGGTGTTGCACATTCGGTATGCGGCCACAAAGATACCCCTTTTCAGCCATCCGCCCAAAAGATGCCGCCACTTTTTTTGCACATCGCGCCCCAATGCCACCGCCACCCTGCCCGCTCGTACCCCTCCACAGTGAGTGTGTCTGGCGCTTCCGCCGCCCGTTTCTCCTCGCATCGAGCCCCGTTGCCCCGCCATTCCACGCCGCCATCAGCTCCTCTCCCCGGCAAGAAA
This sequence comes from Bacteroidaceae bacterium, assembly GCA_017445145.1. GTDB lineage: Bacteria > Bacteroidota > Bacteroidia > Bacteroidales > Bacteroidaceae > Physcousia. The sequence continues at coordinate 107,220 of JAFSVI010000144.1, forward strand.
TGAAAAACCCCGCGGCAAGTTACGATATTCGCCGCGGCAAGCATCATAACTTGCCGCGGCGAATATCGTAACTTGCCG
>JAFSVI010000145.1 GCA_017445145.1 Bacteroidaceae bacterium
CATCAGACGGTCATGATTTCCTTTTCCTTGGCAGCGAGGAGGGCGTCGATTTTCTTGATGAACTTGTCGTGCATCTTTTGTAGTTCTTCCTCGCCGTCCTTCTGGTGGTCCTCGCTGAGTCCTTCCTTGACGGCTTTCTTGAGCTGCTCGATGCCGTCGCGTCGTGCGCCTCGGACGCTGACCTTTGCCTGTTCGCCTTCCTTTCCGCACTGTTTGTTGAGCTGCTTGCGTCGCTCCTCGGTGAGTGGTGGGATGCCGATGCGGATGATCTCGCCGTTGTTCTCGGGCATGATGCCGAGGTCAGAGTTGATGATAGCCTTCTCGATGACCTTGAACATGGACTTGTCCCAGGGCTTGATGGCTATGGTGCGTGCGTCGGGTGTTGAGACGGCTGCGCAGTTGTTGATGGGCACCATGGCTCCGTAGTTATCGACGCGTATGCCGTCGATGAGCTTGATGTTGGCTTTTCCGGCACGTATGCGTGCGAGGGCGTCCTCGAGATACATGACGGCCTCTTCCATTCGCTCCTCGGCTGCGGAGAGGATTTCTTTTTTGTCTGCCATAATGTTTGTGGGTTATGTGTGTGGTTTCCGGCGCGTTGTGGGCGGTTGTTGTGGGCATTACGCCGGTTGTTGTGGGTTGTTTCGGCGACAAAGATAATGGTTTTGGCTGATACAAAGTGGCATTTTGTTGAAAAAATGTCTGTGTCGGGGCAAAAAATGGTAGTGTGAGGGTTGATAACTGCCAACTTATTACTACATTTGCCACCGCAAAACCCACAAACCACATGGACAACGACGCAAAGATAGCCTCCTGGCTGGGTTCTCTCAGCCCCATTTCGCTCGACGAGATGAGCGGCATCAAGCTCATGAACCGCACTGACACTAAGTTTGTGACCAACAAGGAGCAGCTGGCCCGCCTGATGGAGATGGCTCAGGGCCAGTACTTCGCGCAGCAGATTGGGGAGTCGCGCATCGCCTCCTACGAGACGACGTACTGGGACACCCCGGGTCACCGTTTCTTCCTGGAGCACCACAACACTCGTGCTCCGCGCCAGAAGGTGCGTGTTCGCACGTACATTGGCTCGGACCTCACGTTCCTGGAGGTTAAGACGAAGAACAACCACGGCCGCACGAAGAAGAAGCGCATCGCCGTGCCGTCGCAGGAGCGTGCGGACGTGGTTGGTGCCGGCGGTTCGTCGTTCGTGGAGGGTCTGACGGGCCTAACGTTTGCGGACATCATCCCCACTGTGCAGAACCACTTCGAGCGCATCACGCTGGTGAACTACGACAAGACGGAACGTCTGACGATAGACTTCAACGTTCGTTTCGACAACATGGAGACGGGCCTTGCGGCCGGCACCGGCGAGTTGGTGATCATCGAGCTCAAGCGCGATGGCAATGTGTTCTCGCCCGTGGTTGACATGCTCCGTGAGCTTCGCATCAAGGCGTCGGGGTTCTCGAAGTACTGCATCGGCAGCGTCACCACCAACGGCTCGCTGAAGGCCAACCTCTTCAAGCCCCGCCTGGTCAAGGTGAGCCGCCTCACCGGCACCGACTTCAGCCTGCCTCCGTCATAGCGCCGCCCCTCTCCCACCCTGCCCACTAACACATCATCATCAACCATTATGGATTTCACACAAATCAACTACACCCTGGGTCAGATGTTCGGCGTCACGCTGTTCGACCCGCAGGAGTTCATCTCGCTGCTCATCCGCTTCGTGATCAACCTCATCGTGGTCACCGTCATCGCGCGCAAGTACTACTACCCTCGCTCGCGCCACCACGACTACATGTTCATTTTCATCCTCATGTCCATGAGCATCTTCCTGCTCGTGAGCCTCATGGAGGGCGGTGGCATGGAGCTGGGCGCCGCCATGGGCTTGTTTGCCATCTTCGGCATCATGCGTTTCCGCACGGAGGCTGTGCCCATCCGCGAGATGACGTATCTGTTCATGCTCATCGCCGTGAGCGTCATCAACGCCGTTGCGCGCGGCGACTACCACCCGAAGGCCGACTACTGGGACGGCGTGGGCATCGTGACCATCGTGTTCGTCAACGCCGTGTTCATCTGCATGGCTTGGCTGTTTGAGAACTCCAGCCTGATGAGCGACGAGTGCTCGAAGATCATCCTCTACGACAACATAAAGCTCATCACCCCCGAGAAGCGCCCCGAGCTCATCGCCGACCTGGAGAAACGCGTGGGCGTGAAGGTGAAGCGCGTGGAGGTTGGCACTCTGGACTTCCTCAAGGACAGCGCCATGCTGCGCATCTACTACGACGACCGCACCGACGTTGGCAACAGCATAGCCCGCTTCGGCCGTATGCCCAAGGAGATGTAGAATGTTAAATGCAGAAAGTAAGATGCGAAAGAAACTATTCATCATCCTCCCTACTCTATTATTATGCGCGCACGCATACGCGCAGGAGGACTACGTCAGCGACGATGCCGGCAAGACGACGGGTGCGGTGTGGGCCGAAGTTGGCGCCACGAAGGTGCTGCCCTACAACCTGAGCCTCTCGCTCGACGCTGGGTTGCGCACGGGCGAGTGGTTCAACGAGGTGAGCCGCGTCGATGTGGGCGTGGGCCTGGCGTGGAAGCCCAGCAAGCATTGGAAGCTGGGCGTGGGCTACACGTTCCTCTTCAAGCACTACCCCACGGAGACAGCCCACAAGAGCCTGACGGAGTATGAGTGGAAATACCGCGCCGCCGGCGCCTCGGACAACACCGACTTCACCTCGTTCATGGGCGCACCCACCTACAGCGCCGCCGACGGCACGGCCTACACCTACCGCGGCTACAACGAGGAGGTGAAGGACTACACGCGCGTGACCACCGCCTACTGGCGCCCGCGCCACCGCATCAACGTGGATGCCGCCTACACGCTCAAGCTGTGGCGCACGCTGCGCTTCACGCTGCGCGAGCGCTACCAGCTGGGCCTGGTGCCGGCGAAGAGCGTGGAGCGCACGCGCACAGGCACCAAGACGACGACCAAGTACCGCGACGCGAGCTACGACGCCAGCGGTAACCTCGTGGACGAGGACGGCACGGTGGTCAGCGACCCCACGCTGGCCGAGTACGACGAGGTGGAAGGCCCCACGGTGAGCGATGCCGGCGAGGAGACGACCAAGGAGAAGACCTCCAAGACGCTCCACACGCTGCGCTCGCGCCTGACGCTGGAGATCGACCGCAAGGGCTGGGCGCTGACGCCCTACGCCTACGCCGAGCTTTTCAACGACCTGGCCGGGCGCTTCGCCATCGACAAGGTGCGCGCGTCGGCGGGCGTGGAGTGGAGCGTCTCGCCGCGCCACCGCCTGCAGCTGGGCTACGTGTTCAACCACGAGAACGACGACGACGGCGACCAGAACATCCACGCCATCAGCGTGGGCTACAAGTTCAAATTCTGACCGACAACCCAAACCCAATATGAAACGACTCCTACTCACACTGGCGCTGGCAGCCACAGCCGCCACAGCCACATGGGCCGAGGACTACACATACCTCGCCCTGAACACCGCCTCCGGCTCCACCGTCATAGCGCGCACGCAGGTGCGCAAGCTGACCTTTGCCGACGGCAACGTCATCATCCACCAGGCCGACGGCACCACCGCCACGCAAGCCCTCAGCGCGCTCACCAGCATCAGCTTCACCTCCAACCCCAACGCCGTGCGCGCCATAGCCCAGACAGCCGCCACGCTGCGCATGGAGGGACGCCGCCTCGTGGCCGCCGGCGAGGGCATGCTCCTCATCTACGACGCCCAGGGGCGCACCGTGCGCCAGGCGAGCGTTGACGGCAGCCGCGCCGAGTTCGGCACCGACGACCTCTCGCGGGGCCTGTACATAGCCCGCCTGGGCAACACCACCCTCAAATTCGTAAGATAACACCCATGCGACGCACCATCATCACCCTCGCCCTGGCGGTTGCAGCAACCGCCACGTGGGCACAGAGCTTCCGCCTCTGGCAGGGCGGCGAGAGCACACGCTATGACATCGCCGATGCCCCCACGCTGCCCTACACCGCCGCCGGACAGACCCTCACCATAGGCTCCACGGCCGTCAGCGTGGCAGCCATCGACAGCATCACCATCGTCAACCCCGTCACCGTCACCTGGAGCGGCACGACGGCCACCGTCACTATCCCCGCCACGGTCACGGGCGTCACGGCCACCGTGAGCGGCGGCGACGTGGTCATCACCAACACCAACGCGTGGGAGGAGCAGGAGTTTGTGCTCCGCGGCACCTCCACGGCCGGCTCGCTCACCTACAACGGCACCTACAAGTGCAAGTTCACGCTCGCGGGCCTCAGCCTCACCTCCACCTCCGGCGCCGCGCTCGACATACAGTGTGGCAAGCGCATAGACCTCATCCTGGCCGACGGCACCACCAACAGCCTCACCGACGCCGCCGGCGGCACCCACAAGGCTGCCTTCAACTGCCAGGGACACATGGAGGTGAGCGGCAGCGGCACGCTCACCGTGGCCGGCAACACCGCCCACGCCATCCGCAGCAACGAGTACCTCTTCCTGAAGAAGAGCACTGGCACCATCGCCGTCACCAAGGCCGCCAGCGACGGCATCCACGTGGGCGAGTACTTCCAGATGAACGGCGGCACCATCACCATCGCCGGCACGGCGAAGGACGGCCTGCAGGTGGAGACGGACGACGACAGCGACGAGACGCTCAACGGACAGTTCATCATGAACGGAGGCTCCATCAACGTCACCCTCGACGCCGAGGACGCCAAGGCCATACGCCTCGACGCCGCCGACACCAACACCGACATCACACCCGAGATGCAGCTCCTCGGCGGCACCGTCACCGTCAGTCTCACCTCCACGGCCGACGGCAGCAAGGGCATAGTCAGCGACGGCAACATCACCATCGGCGCCGGCACGGACAGCGACCCCGTCGTCAGCGTCACAGCCGCCGGAGCCACCTACACCGACCCAGACACCGAGGAGGAGAACCGCTGCACGGGCATCAAGGCCGACTACACCCTCCTCATTGCCGGAGGCACAACCACCGTGGCTGCCACAGGCACCAAGGCGCGCGGCGTGCGCGCCGCCACCCTCCGCGCCACCGCCGGCACGCTCACCGTGACCAACACCGGCAGCAAGGCGCAGGGCATCAAGCTCGACAACGCCTTCACCAGCGAGGGAGGCACCGTCAGCGGGACGTTCAAGTACTGACGTAAGCTCCGCAAGCAAATTACCTATACTCCCCGCGCCAAGCAACCATGCTTGGCGCGGGGAGCTTGCATATTCACCGGCGGACATAAGACAACACGCTAACAGCTGTCGGGAGGCACGCCGGCGGCTGTCGGGAGGCACGCCGGCGGCCTGATTGAGAAGCCTATGGCATCCTTCTTCGAAGTGACGGAGCGACCAGAGGTCGGGCGATTGAGCGGAGACCGCAATGCGGTCTCTTTGGTGGTATGGTTGCGGATAATCATATTAATTTTTGCTAAAGCGGCGGCTATGTCTCGGAAAAGCGCTACCTTTGCGCCGCCAAGGCGGCGAAGGCCGCCGCCCGCCAGCCCCATGCGCATCCTCAAGAAGCTCGACATATACATCCTCAAGCAGTTCACGCTGCTCTTCGCCGGCACGTTCTTCATCTGCCTCTTCATACTGATGATGCAGTTCCTGTGGCGCTATGTCGATGACCTCATCGGCAAGGGCCTGCCCATGGAGGTGTGGGTGAAGTTCTTCTTCTACGCCTCGCTGACGCTCGTGCCGCTGGCGCTGCCGCTGGCGCTGCTGCTGGCCTCGCTCATCAACTTCGGCAACATGGGCGAGCGCCTGGAGCTGCTCGCCATGAAGGCCGCCGGCATCCCGCTGCTGCGCATACTGCGGCCCGTGCTGCTCTTCTCGGCGGGCGTCACGGTGGCGTCGTTCTACTTCCAGAACGTCGTGGCGCCGGAGAGCAGCAAGCAGCTGGCGGCCCTGCTCTACAGCACCAAGCAGAAAAGCCCCGAGATGGAAATCCCCGAGGGCATCTTCTACAACGAGATCCCCGGCTACAACCTCTTCGTGCAGCGCAAGGACGTGGAGACGGGCATGCTCTACGGCATCCTCATCTACACCCAGGGGCGCAGCTTCGACGACACGCAGGTCGTCATGGCTGACAGCGGCCGCATCCAGGCCACCGCCGAGCAGATGCACCTGAAGCTCACGCTCTACGACGGGCGCCGCTTCCGCAACATGCAGAACACGGGCAGCGCCATGGACCACGCCACCGTGCCCTACATGCGCGAGACGTTCCTCGAGGAGGTGGACCTCATACCCTTCGACAACAACTTCTCGGTCATGGACGCCGAGCTGTTCAACGACAACGCCCAGACCAAGGGCCTCGACATGCTCACGCGCGGCATCGACAGCATAGGCACGCGCCTCGACAGCATGGGGCGCGAGCAGTATGAGCAGTACCGGTGGAGCTTCCTGCAGTCGCCACACCTCGAGCGCAACCCCGACTCCGCACGCATCGTGGACCACGCCGCAGCCAGCGCCACCGTGTTCGACACCATCTACGCCCGCATGGGCAACAACGAGCGCAGCCAGACGGCGCGCGTGGCCGTGGGCCGCGCACAGTCGGGCCTGACGCAGGCCACGTCCATGCAGGACTACTACTACGGCATCAACCGCTCGCTGCGCATCCACTTCCTCGAGCGCCACAAGAAGTTCACGCTCTCGCTCGCATGCCTCATCTTCTTCTTCATCGGCGCGCCCCTCGGCGCCATCATCCGCAAGGGCGGCATCGGCGTGCCGGTGGTCATCAGCGTGGTGGTGTTCATCTTCTACTACATGGTCAACACGGCCGGCGAGAAGCTCGCCAAGAACGGCGAGTGGGACGTCACCTTCGCGCTGTGGCTCTCCACCATGGTGCTCACGCCCATGGCGGCGTGGGTCACGGTGAAGGCCAACAAGGACAGCACGGTGTTCGACTTCGAGGCCTACCGCAAGTTCTTCCGCCGTCTGCTGGGCCTGCGCGAGAGCCGCCACATCAGCCGCAAGGACGTCATCCTCAACGACCCGGACTATGCCGCCCTCGTGCCCGACATCGAGCAGTTTGCCGCCGACTGCACCGCCTACAAGGACAGCCACCACCTGTGGCTCATGCCGTCGTACCTGCGCATCTTCTTCCGCTATGAGGAGGACAGCGAGGTCATCATGCTCAGCACACAGCTCGAGCAGTTCGTGCTCGAGCTGTCCAACAGCACCGACCTGCACGTGCTCGCACTGCTCAACGACATGCCCATACTCGTGCCCGACGCCCACCCGCGGCCCTTCCGCCGGCCGTGGCTCAACACGGCCGCCGGGGTGTTCTTCCCCGTGGGCCTGGTGCTGTGGGTGCGCATCTGGCGCTACCGCCTGCGCCTGTGGCGCGACCTGGAGCAGCTGCAGCACCTGTGCCACGACCTCATCAACCGCATCACACCCTACACCCAAGCCGCCTGAGGCGCCACCGCGCCCACAGGCAAGGACGAATTATGAACAACGCCACACACACCACCCCCACACCATCCCTCTCCACCATAGAGGAGGCCCTCGACGACTTCCGCCAGGGCAAGTTCGTCATCGTCGTCGATGACGAGGACCGCGAGAACGAGGGCGACTTCATCACCGCCGCCCAGACCATCACGCCCGAGAAGGTCAACTTCATGCTGCGCGAGGGCCGCGGCGTGCTCTGCGCACCCATCACGCGCTCGCGCGCCGAACAGCTCGAGCTGCCCCACCAGGTGGCCGACAACACCTCCATGCTCGGCACGCCATTCACCATCACCGTGGACAAGCTCGAGGGATGCACCACCGGCGTCAGCGCCGCCGACCGCGCCGCAACCATACGCCACCTGGCCGACCCCGCCGCCAAGCCCGCCGACTTCGGCCGACCCGGCCACATCAACCCCCTCTACGCCCAGGACCGAGGCGTGCTGCGCCGCGCAGGCCACACCGAGGCCGCCATAGACCTGGCGCGCCTCGCAGGCCTCGAACCCGCCGCAGCGCTCATCGAGATCCTCAACCCCGACGGCACCATGGCGCGCATGCCACAGCTGCAGGAGGTGGCCCGCCGCCACGGCATACGCATCATCACCATACGCGACCTCATCGCCTACCGCCTCAAGAGCGAGCTACTCGTGGAGGCGGCACCCGAGGTCGATCTGCCCACCGCCTACGGCCACTTCCGCGACATCACCTTCCGCCAGAAGAGCAACGGCCTGGAACACGTGGCACTCATCAAAGGCTCGTGGGCGGAGGACGAACCCATACTCGTGCGCGTGCACTCCAGCTGCGCCACCGGCGACATCTTCGGCAGCCAGCGCTGCGACTGCGGCGAGCAGCTCCACCGCTCCATGCAGATGATCGAGCGCGAGGGCAAGGGCATCCTACTCTACATGAACCAGGAGGGGCGCGGCATAGGCCTCTTCAACAAGATGCGCGCCTACAAGCTCCAGGAGCAGGGCGACGACACCGTGGAGGCCAACCTCCACCTGGGCTTCCAGCCCGACGAGCGCGACTACGGCGTGGGCGCACAGATCCTGCGCAGCCTCGGGGTGCACAAGATTCGCCTGCTCACCAACAACCCCGTCAAGCGCGTGGGACTCGAGGCATACGGCCTCGAAATCGTGGAGAACGTGCCCATAGAGGTCAAGCCCAACCCCTACAACGAGCGCTACCTGCGCACCAAGCAGCAGCGCATGGGCCACACACTCCACTTCAACAAATAACCACCCACCGCCACCCCGCCCGGCACGCTCATGCCCCGGCA
>JAFSVI010000146.1 GCA_017445145.1 Bacteroidaceae bacterium
ACGTTCATGCGATAGTCCGTGCCGTCGGCGCTGCTGGCATCGGTGCGGAAATGGCTCACGAGCCAGGGCTGGCCCTTGAGGTTCCATCCCATGTTCTCCAGCTGTGTGAAGCGCGGGTAGAGCGTGCTGGCCGCCACGACGTTGGCATTGTGCTGGTCGAGGGCCACCGCCTTACTGGCGGAGCCGTCCTCGTCGTAGGCCGATGCCGTGCCGCTGCCCCACCCCGTGAAGCGCAGCGTCTGCGCCGCAGCGGGGGCCGAGGCGAGTTCCATCAGCCAGCCCTCGGTGCGTGCCACCTGACCGTCGGAGTTGAGCAGGGCGGCGATGTCGGTCTTCCACAGTGGCGAGTTGTCGGCTTTGTATTGGTAGCCATAGGCCGAACGGCCGACGGCATCGTAGCTGTAGGGCGTGAAAGCCGGTGCGGCCTCCACGTGGAGCGACGTGGCGGCGTCGGCGGTCTGCGGCTCCGTAGCCATGGTGGCATCGAGGCTGACGTCGAAGGGGAATGCCATGAGACGTCGCTGCTCACCGGCGGCAAAGCTCTTGTCGGCTGCCACGTAGGGGAACTGAAGTGTGTTGCCATGGCCATAGACAGAGCCACCCTCCTGCACATATACATAGCCGGGACGCACGGGGTTGACGGAAGTGAAGAGCGGTGTGCCCCCGTCCGTGGCAAACACGAGATTGCCGCCGTTCATGACATATACCACGCTGCCCGGGTGCGGATAGCGGTGACCGCCATAGTTGGTGGTGTAGCTGGGTGTGGTGTAGTAGCCAGCCGCCACGTTGGCCTCATACTGTGTCTGACCCATTGCCGGCGTGGGCAGCGTGGTGATGGTGGTGACGTTGTCGGCAAAGCGGGCATCGCTCACGCGCCAGGTCTCGTAGGCTCCGTTGTCAACGCGCGTGCCGAGGCGGCGCGGGTTGCCAAGTATGTCGAGGTCGAGGTCGAAGTTGACATACGCGGGGAAAAGCTTGGCGATGGTGTTGTCGCCGCTCTTGGCTGTCGAGCCGTCGTCGGTGCCGGTGCCTGGCACTGCTGCTTCGGGGTCGATGTGTTCGGTCGCCTCGTGGAGCTGGTAGTGGTAGGGGGCATAGTCTGTGGGCGGCGTGTAGGGCAGCGCGGCGGTGTTGAAGTAGGGTGCGAACATCGTGGCCGTGGCCTCGGTGGTGGCGATGTTGTTCTGGTCGTGGGCGGCGGGCTGCAACACTGTTGCGGCATAGGCGACGGGTGTGGTGGCGGCATCGGGGGCTACGATGGTGTTGTTGAGGGCATAGCCGTGAGCGCCCACGCTCACCACGGGCGCTCCGCTGCCGGGCGTGTTGCCATAGACGAGGGTGTTGTAGAGCAGTGCGTTGCCCGAGGTGCCTCCGGCTAGGTCTATGACAGGCTGCGAGTCCGTGGTGACGGCGTTGCCGGTGATGACGGCGTTGCGCACGATGGTGTTGGCCGAGGTGAGCTGCACTGGCGGCACAGCCGACTGGCCGCCCTGAATCCTGAAGCCGTCGAGGAGGAAGCCCGAGGTGTTCTCGCGGTTGTTATCGGCCACAAGACCCTTGAGCGTGTTGTGCATCATGCCCTGTGTGGCGATGCCGCTGCGTGTGGCACGCATCTCGTTGATGTAGGCGTCGATGGCGTCGTCGTGGTAGATGTCGCCGTCGCGCACCACCTCGTTGTTGGTGTTCACGCCGCCAAAGACGGAGACGCCGTCGCGGGGATGCAGCACGTCGTGCTGGTAGTCGTTGGCGCGCACGAAGACGTAGGCCCGCTCCTGCGAGGGCGACGTCATGCTGTATATGGACGCCACATCGACGGCCTTCTGCAGCTCGTCGATGTCGAAGGCGTCCTCCCAGCTCGTGCCGTCGTTGTTGCCGCTGGAACCGGACATAACGTAGAGCACGCGCTGCACGGCAGCCTCGCACTCGTAGGCGCCGCGTTCCATGCCGGTGTTCAGCAGGCGGGCCTTGTAGGCCAGCTCGCTCTCCCTGTAGTGGGCATCGGTGCCGCGCATGTGTGCCTCGGTCAGTGGGATGGCGCTGCCGTGCTGCACAGAGTGGAACCAATAGTAGATGGTGTTGCCTTCGGCGTCGAGCGTTGAGCGGTAGCGTGCGTAGGCTGTAGAGCCCGCCAGGTCGCGCCCGTTGGGATTGGTCTCGGCGTCGTAGAGGCTGATGGGGTCGTTGGACTGGTAGTCGGGGTAGTAGGTGTATGCTCCGAAATGGCTGGTGTATGTAGCAATGTTGGCAGCGTTGAGGATGTGCGCGCTAGGGTTGAGACGGAAGTTGCGCTCGAGGATCTCTGTCTGCCGCTCATCGGCGATGGTGGCGGTGAGCGTCTCCTTGGGGTCAATGAAGTTGGGACCGAGCATAACATCTGTGTTCACCTTGCTCAGTAGGAAGTTGTGCTGGGTGTCGTCGGTGGTGTTCCCGTCGGGTTCGGCATCCCAGCGGGTGTAGGCGTTGTAGCTCATGTTGCCGGAGGCGAGGTCGAGTGCTCCGCCCCAAGGCAGAGTGCCAGCCGCTTGCGTGTTCTGGTCGTCCTTCCAGATGATGCTGTTGTAGAGCGCGCTGGGATAGGAGGCCGACGTGCCGTCGTAGTACTCCTCTGTCTCGTCGCGCAGGATAAGATGCCCGCCGTTGAGGGCGAAGGTGCTGTTGATGACGGTGGTGTTGACGGCATCGATGGGTGCACCGCTGTTGCTGTGGAAGAGCGAGTTGACGATGACCGACTGCCCACCGCCCTTCTCTATGCGCAGGGCGGAGCAGTTGGCATCGCTGCCGCAGTTGGCGAAGATGCAGTTCTTCACCATGAACTTTGGCACGGGGTCCCCGTCGGCGTCGCGCGCTGTCTTGAGCAGTCGTGCCTGGTTCTTGTTGAAGTTGTCGCCCGTCTGCTCCGTCATGTACTGCGCGCGGTAGTAGATGGCCGCTCCGCCGTGGTCGCCGTCGCCCGTGCCGCTTATGCCGTAGGGGTTGGAGAAGGTGATGCCGTCGAACACGGTGGTCATAGGATATTCCTTGAAGTCCTTGTTGGTATCCGTAAGGTAGTTCATGTAGTTGCCCTTGACCTCGGCATCCTCTATTATAAAGAGGTGTGCCAGCTGGCGGTCGGTGTTGCCTTCCTCCTTTGTCATCTGGAAGATGACGGGGTTCGCCACGGGGTCTCGGCTGTCCTCGCCGTCGGCATAGTCTGCCAGGGTGTTGTCGGTGTAGCCACCGTAGAAGGTGAGGCTGCGCACCGTCAGCGTCTCGTCGGCTGTCTGCAGACCGGAGGGTGTGAGCACTCCGTCGTTCTTGTCGGAGGTGGCTATGAAGAATGCCTTCTGATTGCCCTCGGTCATCTTCAGCGGGCGGTAGGTGCCGGCGCGCAGCTTGATGACCTTGTCGTGGTCGTTGAGCGAGAGCAGCAGCGTCTCTATGGCCGTCTGCAGGTCGCTGGTGGCTTTCTCCCAGGTGGAGCCGTCGCAGACGATGCCCTGCTGCTCCGTGTCGTTGACCCAGATGACATCCACCTCGTCGCCACCGGTGATGAGCTGCACATACTGGTACTCGTAGATGCCCATGTCGATGAACACGTCCTGCACGCCCACCTTGGGGTGGGTGGATATGCGCCGCATGTTGCGCCCTTCGGTGGCACCCTCGCGCACGTATTCCATATATTTCTCGTCGCCTATGGGCAGCAGGTTGGGGAAGCCGATGTCGGCGAAGCGGGAGTGGATGTTCTTGGCGTGGAGGTTGTAGAAGCCCTCGCCATAGAGGTCCGTATATTGGTCGTCGTCGACATCGGCCGGGACGATGCCCTCTGCATCTTTGGTGAAATCGGTGGAGAGCAGACCCGTGTGAATGTCCTCGGGCTTGACGCTCACCTGTTGCTTGAGGTAGCCCCATCCAGTGTCGATGGTGGGGTTGAGGCGCGCCACGAGCCAGTCGGCGGTCTCCATGTAGCCGTCGGCACCGGCTGTGATGCTGGGCTGCACGAAGTATGGGCCGTCGGCCTCGGTGTTCTCCGAGTTGAGGATGAGGTTGTAGTTGTAGGGGATGCCCGCCTCGCCGGACTCAAGCGCGCGGGGGCGCTTCACGTAGCGTCCGGACTGTTTCTCCAGGTCGGAGAGATCCGCATAGTCCGCATCGGAGATGACCGTTTTATCCTCCGTGTCATACCACTTGAAGTATGGGTTCTCCGTCTCGCCGTCGGGGTACCAGCCGAAGTAGTCGTTGAGCACGCCCACGAAGTCGCCGGCATAGAGTTCGTCGAGGCTGGAGATGGCCGCCGTCTTGGCATAGTCGTGGTTGTCGTGCCACACGGTGCCTTCACGGCCGGTGTTCTTCTCGTAGGAGCAGAAGGTGAGGGTGGCGATGTCCATGAGCGGTCCGAAGTTGGCCACATGCCATGGCTTGCGCAGGTCAGCCGTCTGCCACGACTTGCCCTTTGTGGCGGGGTGATGTTCGTCGTAGTAGTGCTCCTCAATCTCGTTGGCCGGGGCTATGGTGGTGGCCGTGGCCTCGTTGCCCCAGAAGATGGAGTTGACGGCGAAGTGGTGGCCCGCACCGTAATAGTCGGTGCTTTCTGGCGAGTCCTTCAGTTCGCTGGAGTGTGCGCGGATGTTGTTGTCGATGAAGTTGTACAGAGCCGGGAAGGCCACGGCCTTGTTGCGCACGAAGTCGCAGTTGGCGATGCGCAGCAGCCCCGTCTCGGAACACGAGATGGCTCCGGCATAGCCCTGGCGCGCGTCGGCATTGTGTACGGCGGTGGCAGTGATGGGCATGGCGCCCCGGTGTGCCTCGTTGTTGTCGAAGAGCGAGTTCCACACGTTGATGGTGTAGTTGTTGGCAAGGGCGCCTCCGGCCGACCAGGGTATGTACTGCTGATCGATGGTGGTGTTGGGACCCTCGGCCACGTTCTTGGTGAAGTGGCACGAGAAGGCATAGAACGTGCCGTTGGTATATACGGCCCCGCCGTTGGCAGCCAGGTTGTCCTGGAAGAGGCAGTTGGTGGTAATCATGGGTATGTCGCGGCGCGCCACACTCAGCACCTCGGGCAAATCCACCGACGAGTCGAAGCTGTCGTCCCAGTTGCCATCGACGAAGATGCCGCCGCCGCGGAAGTAGGTCAGCTTCTGGAAGTTGTCCGTCACGTCGTCGTCCTCGAGGTCGTTGGCATGGCCGCCGGTGATGGTGACGCCGTCGATGACGATGGTGCGTGCGTCGCGGCTATCGCTGCTCTCGGCCTCCAGGTTCACAAGACGCTCGCCGATGCTGGGGGTCATGGTCTCCAACATATCGGGGAGCAGGGCAGTACAGCTTTTGTCGCTATAGCGCGACGGCATCTGCCCCACCTGGTTCTCATCGGAGAAGCATGTGATGACATGATATACGTTGGTCCTGGCCTCGGTGTTCACGGCGTTGCCGCTGAGTATGGTCTGGTGTTCCAGCTCCCATGGTTCCATGACGCGGTTTCCGTTGCGGTCCATGTGTGTGCGGTCGGCACGTATGGTCGCTGTGGGGATGCAGTCGAGGGTGTAGCCCGCCACGGTCTTGGTGCCGCTGGTCTCCTGACAGTAGGCATGGCCGCTGGCCGACGGGTCCACGCCGCCAACGATGGTCACCTCCTCGGGCACGACAAAGGTGTTGGCGCGCGCCTCGCCCTGGCGGCCGTGGGCGTCGCGGAAGGGGTAGAAGGTGCCGCCACCCACAAAGACCTCGAAGCGCTCATCCTTATACACGTCGCCCAACGTCTTGTTGCGCCCCAGCGACGCATCCCACACCTTGTGGCCTCCGGCATCAGTGTATTCCTGCGTGGACTTGCGCACCTGGATGATGTACTCCAGTGCATCGCCGAAGCGGTGGAAGGGGTTGAGGAACGAGCTTCCCATCTGGCGGTACATCTCGGCGTCGTCGTTGGTGGCGGCATTGGTCTGCAGTGCCAGTGCGGCCTCGGACGGCAGCTCCTCGGTGGTGGTGACGAAGAGGCGCTTCATGATATGGCGCAGCTCCACCCTCAGCTCGAAGCTGGCGTTGAGCACACGTGCTCCCATCTCTATGAAGTCGTTGTTCTTATGCACCTTGGTGAACGTGTCGCCGTTGGCCAGCAGCAGGGTGTATTCCTCCTTCGTGTCATCGTCCTTGTAGCCCTGCGCCATGCGGTTGAGTCCGGCAATGTCCGTCAGCTCCAGCGTGGGATAGATGGCACGCATCTCCTCATAGGCGGCATAGGTCATGCCGGCGCGGCCCAGCACGGAGCTCAGCGTGATGGGATAGTATGTGATGTCCGTGCCGCCGAGCAGGGCGTGTATCTCGGCCTCGTGGGCCTCGCTGTGGTCCCAGCGCACGCCGTCGGTCTCGGCCACGGGCAGCTCAATGTTGTTCACGCCGTTGACGCGTCGGCTCTCCACGCCGCAGTAGTTCAGCGGGTAGTTATCGACAATCTGCGTCTCGTCGGTGTTCAGCAGGCCCGCCACGTTGTTCAGGTCGTTGGCGCGGTTGAGCCAGAAGGCCGACGAGTTGGCGCGCAGGTTCATGTCGAACCACAAGCCTCCGGCCGTGGTCTCGGCGGTGTTGCCCACGACGGTGGTGGTGAGCAGGTGGGCGTAGGTGTCGGTACCGGGTCGGCCGCTCGCGGGGTCCTGCACGTAGAGGCCGCCGCCGGTGTAGGCATGGTTGTTCTTGATGATGCATCCGCTGACGAGGGCTGCGGGTTCGAGGTAGAGGCCCCCACCCTCGCCCACGGCCTGGTTGTTCTGCACCACGCAGTTGCGTATGTGGGCATAGTCAGTCACCACGGCACCGGCACCGCGTTTCTCGTCGGCCACGGCGCCGTTGGCGTGGCCGTTCTCTATGAAGACGCCGTCGAGCACGGTGCGGTTGGCGTTGACCCACGCCGTCTTCTCTGCCGCCGTGCCGCCGGACAGGTGGGTGTCGGCATCGGCCAGGAAGGCGAGCTGACCATGCACCATCTCGTTGTTAGCGCCCACGGTGTAGAGGTGCTCATGCACGTCGTAGAGGTCGTTGGTGAACGTCACCACGTGATACACGTTGCCCGTGACACCGAGCGTGCTGTTGTATATCTCACCATTGAGGAGCGTGGGGCGGCCCAGCGGGTCGCGGTCGCTGGTGAAGTCGTCCTCGTAGCCGCCCTCGACGATGATGCCGTGCGGCACTATGAGCGACATCTCCAGGTCGTTGGGGTTCTCGTTGTCGGTGGTGCGAGTGGTGCGCGTCGGCACGTAGGAGAAGTGCGAGCCGTTGTCGCCCTCGAGCTTCACGATGACCTTGTAGTCGCGCAGCTTGGGCAACTCGGCGACCACGTCGAGGGTGCCGCCGGCAGCCACGGCGCGTGCCTCGGCCTTCTGCAGCTCTGCGGTGAGCACATCGGTGGTGAAGTTGGTCACGTTGTAGTTGTAGCCCGCCTCGCCATAGCGGCTGGATTCGTCGTTGTCATAGAAATAGGAGGCATAGCGCCAGCGCCCGGCAGCGTCGAGCACCTTCTGGAACTTCAGGTAGCACGCGGCATTGGCCGGGTCGGTGGCCGTGGCCATGCCCATTCCCGTCTGCGTGACGTAGAACACGGCCTCCTTCTCCTCGGGGAACAGCATAGGCTCGATGGCGATGGTGCCGTCGAACTCGTATGCACCACTGTCTATCTGGCAGTCCTGCACGCGGTCGGCAAAGTCAACGTCGGTTTCAGGAAAGGTGTTGGCCTGGTCGGCGGGAATATCGCCCTTGTTGATACAGTTTGACGTTGAGGCAAGTCGATAGTTGTTGAGCGTCTTGGCATCGACACCCTTGTCAAATGGGTCCGGACTGGCTATGTTGTAACCATTATAAAGGTATGTGTCCTGCATCTTGCCCACAATGGTATTGCTCATTGCCTTTTCAGACTGTACGAAACAGTTCTTGAAAATCTTTAACGAGCCTTCATTCTGTGAACCGATTGCAGGCCCTCCCTTTGAGGCATTCGACGCATTGACACCGTTTTTATAGAAGATGGTGTTGAACACATTCAGCGTGGCACCCATGTTGCCCTGATACTGATGCACGCCGTTGCCTTTTGCTGTATTGATACTTCCGTCGCGCTTGTAGCAGTTGTTGTAGGCCACGGTGTTGTTGAAGAACGTGGCCGACTCGATATAGATACCGGCTCCGCGAGAATCGTCGCCCCAGCAGACGTTGTTGGCCAAGAGTGAGTTGTAACAGGTGCCCACCAGCAGGTATATGCCGCCGCCGTTGTTGTCCTTGTCGATAGTACTTGCTATGGAGCCGTTGGCCAGCTTGCGGCGTCCGGAGTTGAGGTTGTCGATGAAGAAACAGCCGATGACGTAGGAAGTCTTTCCGTCGCAATAGCCGCCGCCGCCGCGTCCGCGCCTTGTGGCGACGGTCGCATTGTCCACAACCACGCAGTTCTGCAGCGTGCCGCCCTCGAACATCCTGACGCCGGCGCCGCCGTCGCGGTTGGCGAGGTAGTTATAGTTGAAGCCGTTGCGGATGGTGAAGCCGTTCCATTCGGCATGTTCGTATGGCACATAGCCTGAACCTGCGGTGGGGGTCAGGTCTCCAGAAGCACGGTTCTTGGCTCGGTTCTCGTTGCTCAGGTTGTCGTTGTTACTTATCGTTGCCGGCCAATATGTGGGCAAGCAGACATCAGGCATATAGAGCACTGGCTTGCGCAACGTGGTGTATTCCTTCTTCACCGTCCGTGTGGTGTAGTCATCGGCCTTTGTCTCTACTGTGGTGCTGGTAGCATTGTCAGCGCCCGACAGCCTTTCCAGATGGAAGTTATCGAACATGGTCCATCCACTGCCCGTATAGCTGCCTTTGAGGCCAATGCGCAGGTTGCTGTTGGCACCCACATAGACATCGACCCAGTTGTTATCATATTTGCCTTGTGCCAAGAGGTCGATGGCAGACTTTGTGTTTGTCACTGATGCGTCGGCACTGCTACGCGGCATCAATGCCTTCTCCACGCCATTGGCAAAAAGTTTGATGCTGCCATCGGCATTACCCTGGTTGAAGCCCTGGCACGACACCCGATAGAGCCCCTCTTCGAGTCCCGTTATGTCTTGATAGAACTCAAAAGCTGTCTTGTTCTTGATTTCAGCACCGTGAACGGTTGTATTCGTATTGCCAGAATTCAGCGTAAAGTTGTCGTTGCCAGTACTCATCGTCCAGCCGTATTTCGCCTTGGTGTTGTTCCATCCGCCAGTGTTGCGCCCCCCGTTGAGTTCGAAACTGGGATTGACAATGCGGTCGGTGCAATCCTGTTCCACATTGCTGCCCCGTACCTCCTGCCATTCGGTGTAGGTGCCGTCGCCATTGGCTTCGCGCTGGTAGTAGGTGGGAATGGTTACAGAGGTTGTGGTCGTCACGGTCTTGTTACCCGACTCCTCGAAGTCCTTATCCCAGTAATTGGCAGCTTCATCCACAAAAACGTAGTCCTTGTCGTAAGGGAGAGTGCCCTGCACCTGCAAAATCGTCTCGTAGTCGTCTTGATGTCCTTCGAGATGTGCATTGATTACTGAAAGGGGGATACGCGTAGATACAAGGGCGTGCCGTTCTGTCATTCCCGGCGTGCTGTATGTTGTCGTGGGGAAG
This sequence comes from Bacteroidaceae bacterium, assembly GCA_017445145.1. GTDB lineage: Bacteria > Bacteroidota > Bacteroidia > Bacteroidales > Bacteroidaceae > Physcousia. The sequence continues at coordinate 9,589 of JAFSVI010000146.1, forward strand.
CCACCATAGACCGTCACGCGGTCGCGCATCACGAATCCTTTGTAGTCCTCGTAGAGCCCGTTGCCCACCCATACCTGCACGTAGTCGTCGGCATTGGTCTTGTCCTTGTTGAGCGCGGCAGCCTTCTCGACGGCAAACTGCAGACCGCTGACGTAGTCTTCGTCACGGTTGTTGCTGATGAAGAGGTCATTGTCGATGTTTAAGCCAGTATAACCATTATCATCATCATTTTGAACCACATTGGCTATGGCCTCGTCCTTCAAGTTTGTGCGGTAGAATCCTCGCGACGCGCCAGACTTCTCGCCATATATGTATTCAGAAGGAACACGTGTGAGGGTATTGTCTGTGGTGACGGTGTATGTTGTCTCTGCCTCTGCCTGTGGTGTTCCGGCTATGCGGTTTGTGGTCACTGTGCCGTCGCTCTCGTAGGTCAGCTCCACGCGGTCCTCTGTGATGGACTGTCGGTTGGTGTAGGTCGTGATGCCCGTATGATAGACATAGTCCACGGCGTAGCCACCCTTGTAGAGGTCATTCCGGGTTGTAATGTATTGCCCATCCTTGTCGAAATGGACTGTATCCACGACATAGCTGTCGCCCACGCGATAGACGAGGTTGCCGGCGATGGCGTTGGCCCAGCTGCTGCCGTCCATGCGGCCCGAGCCGTCCTGAGTGACATACAGCACCGTTCCTCCCTTTGGCAGTCGCATGGTCTCGATGGCTCCCGCATCGGGGTCGCCGCCGTAGGTGCGGTCGGTGAGCTCGCGGTCGTAGGCCATCGAGCGCGTGCTCCACATCACCTGCTGCATCTGTTGCTCCTGGGCAGTACCCTCGAAGGTGGGCGGCGTGCCGATGATGCCGTTACCGTCGTCGAGGCCTCCGTAGTCGTCGCCGCTGAAGGCACCGTTTACGATGGGGTTCGTGGGCAGCGGCTCGTAGCTGATGACGCCGCCATACATGGGATAGTCCTCGCCGGTGCTGTGGCCCACGTTGCGGCTGGGGTTGACGAAGTAGGGGTAGTGCAGCGTGCAGGGCTTATCCACGGCGCCAGTGGCGGAGTTGTAGCACAACCCTGCCTGTCCGTCGTGGCTCTTGGTGCGCGTGAGGTAGTTGAAGCACTTGATGAAGTCGGGCATGTCGGGCTTCTCGGCATCGTGGTCGAGGTAAATGTAGTTGCCGCTGATGGTGTTGTCGGACGTCCATTTGCAGCTCACAGCCTGACTGATGTTGCTGCGGTCGGCGCGTATGCGCTTGCCGTTGCTGAAGAGTATGGAATTGTATATCTCGATGTGGCCGCGCGGGTTGGTGGCGTCATCGGTGGCCACCTCCTCGCCCTGGGGCTTGATGGCCTTGAGGGCATAGCCGCAGTTGTTGACGACGTCGCAGTTGCGCACCCACACGTGGGCGTTGCCATTGCTGACGATGGTGCCGGCGTCGGTGTCCTCGCCGGAGTCCCCCTCCACGAAGCGGTCGTGGTCCTCGAAGATGTCGCCGGCGGTGTTGTTGCGGATTACGGTGTTTACGATGGTGAGTTCGGCGCGGCAGAAACGGTCCTCGGTGCCGTGGCGGTAGCCGCCGCCGACATAGACAGCCGAGCCCTCGGGTGCGGCACAGTTGGCTATGACGGCGTTGCGCAGCACGTTGCCCACCATGTCGATGCGCTTGTTGTCGGCCGACATGGCGTTGTTCACCACTATGCCGGCTCCGTCGGCCAGCAGCTCGTAGGTCTTGTCGCCGTCAGCGATGACGTAGTCGGCGCGCACGATGTTTGCGTTGCCGCCATAGAGGTGGAAACCGTCGATGATGACGTTGTGCTGGTTGGCGATGGCGATGACGTGGACGGAGTTGTTGTCGAAGTCGCCGCCCAGGACGTTGGCCGAGAGGCTGGTGCGGTAGTGGTGTGGGCTGCGCACGTTGACGGCGGTGCCGGTCAGCTCGGGCGCGAAGCCGCCATAGAGGCGCATGTTGCTGCCGGGGCGCAGCGAGGCAGTGCGTGCGTGGCCGCTGAGGTATGCACCCTGCCCTGCCACGGTGAGGCTGCCCTGCTTCACGAGGATCTGCACGTGGTGGTAGTGCTGGCCGTCGAGGTCGTAGTAGGTCGATTCCTCTTCGCCGCCCTCGTGGAGGTGGTTCTTGAAGAAGGTGATGGCATCGCTGAGGTTGCCGCAGGGATGCGTCCACGTGTCGCCGGCAGGCTGGTTGTCGTCGTAGCCGCACGACGTGGCGGTGTTCGTAGCGTCATACACCTCGCGGTTGGGGTCCATGAAGATGGTGGGTATGTCGCCCGTCTCGCCGGGTTCGAGCGATGGTGCCAAGGTATAGACGAGGTTGCGGTAGCTGCGCGCCACGCCGCCGATGCTGGAGACGGGTTCGAAGGCACGCCCCACGACATCGACGTCGGTGTGTGCGTGTATGATTTCGTCGGCCACGTCCTGCAGGGCGTCGGTCACCTGCACGGCCCTCATGCGCAGGGCCGACGACGAGAGCGGGTGCCAGTTATACACACGCTGGTAGGGCTGGCCGGGGGCATTGGCATCGGGGTTGACGGCCTTGGTGGTGGGGTCGTACTGTATGCCTGCGGCTGCCGTGGGCTGCGCGAAGAGGGGGAAGTTGCCATCGTGGTAGGCCGACGTGGGATAGTTCTCGTTGGCCAGCGAGACGATGACCTCGCGCGTGGTGGAGCTCCAGTCCGTGAGGTCCATCTTGGAGAAGGCGCAGTGGTGAACCTCAATCTTCTTCGTCGTGGAGGCGTCCTTGTATGAGGCATACTGCACATCGTTGTTCACGGCGCTCTCGTTGCCCCACGCCACGGTGTTGTAGATGGTGCCGCCGTTGCGCACGTAGATGCCGCCCGTGCGTCCGTGGCGGCGGCCATAGTAGATGACGTCGGGCCCCACGCACTTGTTGTTGACCACCGAGCAGTGGTTGAGCGTGCCGCCCTCGTCGAGATACACCCCGGAGCCCTCGGCATTGCTGGTGCAGTTGGCTATGACGGTGGATAGGGCAAAGGGTGCGTAGGCGTTGGCGCGGTCGGCAGCCGTGGGATAGAGCGTCTGCTCGGGGTACTCGTATGGCACGTGGCAGATGGCCAGTCCGGCACCGATGCGCGCGGCACACTGCACGATGTAGCTGTGCTGCACCGAGCCGTCGTAGTCGATGCACACGGCACCGCCGTAGCCCTGTTGCATGCCGTAGCCGCTCACCTGACTGGTGTGGACGTAGCAGCGCTCCACGGTGCCGCCGCCGTCGAGATACACGCCGCCGCCGCGCATGGTGGCGGCGCAGTGGTGGACGATGCAGTTGCGCAGCGTGGCATTCTTTACCATATACACGCCGCCGCCATAGCCCTGGTGGCTGTGGCCCTGCAGCGAGGTGCTGCTGGCAAAGCCGCCCTCGATGGTGCAGCCATCGACGCTGGCGGGAGCCGCCAGGGGCATGAAGTGTCCGCCCATCTCCTTCTCGCCGCTGACGAGGGCGCTGCCGTCGTCGCCGCCAATCTTGCCGTTGGTGGCAAACCACACCACGTGGTACGAGCTGAGGGGGAAGGACGTGGAGTATATGCCTCGGTAGGTGTCGAAGGTGAAGGTGTAGGGGTTGGTGGAGTGGTTGCCGCTGAGCACGGTCTTGTAGCGGAAGTTCCATCGCCTCACGGCGTGCTCAATGTCGTCGGCATTGATGCGCGCCACGACGTCGGCGTATGTGCTGCTCACTCCGTTGATGGGTTCCATGAGGCGCTTGCCGGGCAGGTCCTCGGGGTGGACGGGGTCGTCGGGCGTCTCGTCGCCACGGAATCCGCCGAAGACATGTATGCCGCCGTATATGCGGAACGAGGTGTTGAACACTGAGCCGTCGGCATCGGAGGTGCTGCGCATGGTGGGCACATACTTCATGCCCTCGCCCTCGGCGCCCTGCACGAAGACGTAGCCCACGGTGGCCCTGCCGGCGCTTATCTCGGCGTTGAGTTCCTCAATGGCATTCTGTAGGTTGTTCTTGGCGGTGGCCCAGCTGGTGCCGTCGCCTGCAAAGGTGCCGTTGGTGGCCGAGACGTAGCGGAAGGCATAGGTCTGGGCCATCAGCGCAGCGACTCCCGTCATGGTCAGGGCGACGGTGAGCAGCAAGCGGTATATGGTGGTTCTTGTCATGATGACTGTCTTTGATGTTCTATGAATGGGCCTAGGATGCCTAGGATGACCTAGGATGCCCTAGTCCATGCTCTTTTCCTTCTCGGTGGGGCTGTAGTCCATGCCGCTGGTGAAGCGCAGGTCGGCGCGCAGCCAGGGTGTGAAGATGGGATATGTAGCCATGCTCTTGGTGATTTTCAGGTTATAGCCTATGGCCGAGGCATCGTCGCCGTTCTTGCGGATATGCAGATGGGTGTTGAAGGTGGTGCCGTAGGGGATGGTGTAGAAGTACTGGCGGCCGTACCACTGCTGCCCCACGTCGCCGTGCATGATGACTTGGGAGTAGCTGTCGGCGGCGTCGGCTTCCGTCCAGGTGTTCTCCGTCTGGCGGAAGAGGTAGCAGTCCCGCTGCTTCAGCCGTCGCGCTTCAATGTGTGTGATGCGGTAGTCGGCCTGGCGCGCCGGGTCCACGTTCCAGTCTATATCGACCTTGGCGGCGACATGGTAGATGATGCGCGTGATGTCTATGGGCTGAGTGGGGTCGAAGATGGTATAGTAGTAGTAGCCATTGTACGGCGGTGCTGCGGGGGCGTAGTTGTAGGGCGAGGAGTATATGTCCTGCAGATAGGGTATCTGCTCATCTGGCACATCGAACATGAGGTTGAGGACATCGGCCTCCGTGTTTGCGGTGCCAAGCACCTGAGAGCCAACGCCCAGCTCCACCCACTCGTCGCCGACCTTGCGCATGAGCGGCACTGCCGAGGCTGCAACATAGAATCGAATCAGAGTGATGTCTGACGACGGCAACGCAAAGGAGACAGTGTGTGTGCTGCCATAGACGCTGTCGTTGAGCGTCTGCGGCGGATCGACATACATGTAGTAGTGGTTCCAATCCGAAGGGTCGTCGCCGACATCTATACGGTTGACGTCGTTGTTCTCACCATCCTTGAGCGCACACACTGTGCCGCCTCCCTGGACGGGGATGTCATCCTTTTCAGGATTTGTGGGATCATAGACCTCGGAGGTGAAAGCAACGGGATAGAGGTAGAAGTAGCGTGGATAGCGCAAATGCTCGTAGGTGCCAGGGTCGCCCGGGGTGCGCGTCGGCATGTATGCCTCGGGCTGCAGGCAGATGGTGAGCCGCGCTTGGCCCATTGCGGACGATGGTGGCGTTGCCTCGTCGGCGGTGCATGACGAGAATAAGGACGACGTGAAAAGGCTGAAGGCAAAAGGCAACAATAATGAAGAGAACTGTGAGCGGCGCATGGGGAACAATGAGGTGTGCTCCATCATTCCGCAGAATGGCGTTCCCTTCAATCTGTTATGTAAACTTTTGTACATCATTGTTCTCTTAACACAACGAATTACACGGATTACACGAAAAGGTTTAGCTTCACTCCTCACAGCTCCAGCAGCTTGTAGCTGCCCACCTGCCAGTCGTGGTTGACGAACGAGCGTATGTAGAGCGTGTTGGACTCCACGTTGAGCAGCATCTGCAGGGCATAGACGGTGTTGCCCACGACGTTGAAGTTAACGTACCCATCCATTGTCTTTGTCGCTGTCACCTCGCCGGTGCTTTCATTCTCCTCTGTATATGTCACACGCACGAGCATCGGCGTCGTGCGGTAGTCACGCGGGATGACGAGCAGACCGTTGACGGCAACATTGGTATATGCCAGGCCGGAGAGAGCCACGCCGGTGAGGTCGTCGTGGTAGCCTTGCGCCGAAGCGTCGGCATGGTGGTAGCGTATATCGACATAGAAGTCATCTCCGACGGGATAGCTGCGTTCTGTCCAGATAGGTTTGTCGTCAACCGTGCGCGACTCGCTGCGGAAGATGTCAAGAAGCCCCTGGTTGTAGAAGGGGCCGGTGTATATGCCCGTCACGCGCACCACGGTGCCAGGAGTAGGATTCTGCACCATGGCCTGCAAGCCGAACTTGGCCATGCCGTGGTGGAAGTACCAGTCTATGATGCCGTCGCGCGGGTCGGCGGTGAGCAGGTTGCCGCTCATGATGCGGGTGTAGTTGTCGTAGTGTCGGCCGAATACGTTGTTGTCCCCAGTGGCATCTCCGCCGCTGTCGTGGCGGCTGGTGCCCCACAGCGGGTCGTGCTGGCAGTCGTTGCAGTAGTCGTCGGCCTCCACCATGACGGGCAGCTGTGGCAACCCCTGCGCGTCGGTGACGAGGTTGTAGGCAACGTATGGGGCGTAGGCCCGGAGTGTGAGTTTCTCGGCGCCGTTCAGTGGCCAGAACTTGACGGGCGAATAGTGCCATGCGGGTATGGGCTGCGTGGGTGTCGTCCCATAGTCAACCCGCTGGTTGCGCATTAGCATGTAGCCCGAGGCTCCGAGGTAGTCGCCGATATGGCCGTGGGTGGCAAAGTTGTCGAAGTCGGTGGTGCCGGTGTACCAGCAATAGACGCCGAAAGCCGTCTGCCGCAGCCGCTCCGTCGTCCACTCGCCCTTGCCGCGATAGTCATCGGCGGCGCGCGTGCCCGCCACGGCATGTCCACGGGTGGAGCGTGCGTCGCCGCCATCCACGTCGGCACCGAAGGCTATGGCCACGGTGTCCGCCGCGACGAACAACGTGGGCATGATGTCGTGTGGCTGCTCACCCTGACAGGCGAGCAGCAGACAACATGCAGGAAGGATGTAACGTATATTCATCATTGCGTTGTTGCGATTGATGGTCATCACAGCGGCACCCAGATGTATTCGCCCCACTCGGCCACCTGCCCAGTGAACTCTATGCTGTCGGCTCCGAGGCGGATTATGTAGTGATAGACGTGGTTGGGCAGCCACTCGGTGATGGGGGCGCCGGCAGGCACGCTGTTGAGCTGTACGGAGGCTCCAGTGGTGGTGTAGGTGTACTGGTCGAGGGCTACAGGTTGTCCTGAGCCGTCGTAGCGATATACGGTGCCGTCGGTGTTGAACGTCAGGCTGTAGTCCATCGTCAGGCGCACGCCATCGGCGAGCGTCTGCGGCAGCAGCAGCTGTGGCACACCTCGCTCGAAGGCGTAGGTCTGGCTCCCCGTCTGTGCCGACCATGCGAAGGTGTTGCCGTCGGTGTAGGCAAGGGTGCCGCTGTCATGGAGCCCCGCGATGCGTATGTTGCTGGCTGTGAAGCTAACGAGACGCTCTCGCAGCTCGTCGCTGACGACGACACTGACGATGACCTTCGACGTGGCGTGGTAGAGGCGGAAGCGCACTCGGTCGGTGGTGATGAGCTGGCTGCGGTCGGCGGCCTGGCTGGGCATCACGGCAACGGTGCCGTTGGGCAGGTCGGACAGCAGCGTGCTGACGAGGAAATCGACCTGGTCGCTGGTGGCTGTCTGCACGGTGAAGGCGTAGGAAGGCAACGCGGCGGCGTCTTCCGCCAGCTGCGGCGTTATGCCCGTGGCGGCGGCATTGGCAGCGTTGGTGTAAGGGTAGTAGGCCACGAAGCTCACCTTGTCGCCGCCATCGTTGGGCCAGTACTTGACGGGGGCATAGGTGTAGTAGCTGCCAGGCGTGGCGTTGGTGGCCTGCTGGTTGAGCATGAAGTCGGGGCGTGTGCGACGCGGCTCAGCAGCCCAGTCGGCGGCCCAGGTGCTGTTGTCGTGGTAGTAGGCATAGACGCCTATGCTGCCACCAGAGGGTATGCCGCCGTCGGCATCGTAGGCTGCCGCCACGCGTGTGGCGCTCACGGCTGGTGTAGGCACATAGGTGTCGAAGCACACGGCTCCCCTACCGCCGGCAGAGGTCGGCACGGTGTCGTCGGAAGTGCATGCTGTCAGCAGGAGCATCAGGGCAAAGGCATAGCGGTATCTCATGGGGTCAGCGTCAGGTTCAGATTGATGGTACGTCCCACGGCAAGGGCCTGGGCGCCGCTGAGTGTGACGTCGAAGCTCTTCGTCTGCGTGTCGCTGAGTGTCTCTGCCCCGGAGGTGCAGATGCGGTAGCGTGTGGTGCAGGTGAAGGTGAGTTCCGCCTGTGGGATGAGGTATAGGTATGCGGCGTAGTCGCCGAGGGTTATGACGTTGACGGCTGTCGTCGTCAAACCGGGGTTGGGTTGCCACTTGGCGGGCAGCGTGGGCACATAGCGCACGTCGCCGAGCAGCGAGGCGTAGTCCGTGGCGCTCGCAGGGTCGTTGGAGAAGGTAAACGTTCGCGTGGGTTCCGTGGCGTGGCCGCTCCATGTGGGCGTGGGCCCGAGGGTGCAGATGGCTGTGCGAGCGATGGGTGTCTCGGCTTTGCTCTCCAAGGATATGCTCTCCAAGAGCACGCGGGTTCCGGCGGCGGGTTCTGCGGCGAGCTTCATGGTAATGCCCACTCGCGCCAGGGCGTGGCGAAAGGTCAGCGTGAGGGATGGCGTGGTGACATCGGCGCTGGCATAGAGAAGGTTGGCAACATCGGCGGCACTCAAGGCTGTGCGGTAACTGACCTGCGGCACAGGAGAGCTGCCAGTGGTGGCGCCGACGCCAATGACGCCCGTCTGACCCGTGTCGGTGGTGGTCTGTGGGGCGTAGGGGGCGAAGGCATGGAAATGTAGTGTGCCTACGGGCACGGGCCAGTACTTCAACGGCGTGTAGTGCCAGTGGGCACTGACATCGGGATAGTGTGGCTGTGTGTAGGCCACCTCCTGGCAGTACATGAAGTCAAGCGTCGTGGCGGCGTTGTGGCTGGCGAATACGCTGAAACCCGTATTGCGCATCGACAGCAGCTCACGGGAATCACCGGTGCGGGTCTGCACGCCGCTGTCGTCGGCCTCAACGCTGACAGCGGCAAAGGAGATGGCAACACTGCCCTCCTCCACCGACTCATCATCAGAGGAGCAGCCCGTCGTCAGGACACAGGCAAGTAGTATTAGAATAAGTATGTGTCTTTCGCTCGCAATCATCATTTAAGTCTAATCTTCAATAACCCACTCGCTGAGGGTGCGGCTCTCGGTGCTGAAGGCGATGCCCACCTTGTGCAGACGACGGCCATCGAGGGTATATGGCACGAGGTAGCCTTTCTGGTCTATCTGCTCTATGGCCTCGGACGCCGGGCGGTCGAGCTTTACCTCCATGACGTAGAGGTCCGTGGCGTAGGACAGAAGCAGGTCGATGCGCCCTTTGGCGGTGCGCACCTCCATCTGCATGTAGCGGCCTAAGAGCGAGAACACAACGTAGAGCATCGTCTGGTAGTGGCCCTCGGAGGTGGCATGCTCAGCGTAGGGGATGGAGGCGAGGTATGCCTGCAGGGTGCGCAGGGCGGCGTCGAGGTCGCCGGAGCGTATGGTCCTAAACAT
>JAFSVI010000147.1 GCA_017445145.1 Bacteroidaceae bacterium
AGTTTCTCTCTTTCTCTGTCATACCTTTATAGAATATGGCGCAAAGGTACAACATTTTTGGCAGACGGACAAATCAAGACCCTTGCTTACGCAGTTATGTATGGTCTGTGGGGGGCTGCCACGGAAAAATCCGGGTGCGCCCGCACTACAATAATCTTGCCCTGCACATCGTCTGAGTTAATGATTTCGTTTGCCATACATATTTTATTAGAAGGTGATATCTAAAAATTTGCCTCTGCCTGTGGTCTTCACAGATGACAAACAGAGGACTTTCGCATTTGGAGTTCTTTGTGAGAGAACCACTTTAGAGTGAACGCAACCAATTCACGACCTCACTTTTAAGCAGAAACCATGATTTCCGTTCTTTGTGAGCTGGTATTTGATTGCGTTGGCACATTTTCTTCACGGCTTCCCTTGATTTGCCAAGGAATACAGCAGCATCGTCCAATGTCATGACCGTATCATTACAATCTACGATTTGCTGCGCGAGGGTAGTGTTTACCCCCTTAATCATTCGTTTCTCCATGTGTTACTCTGTTTGAATGCGATTGCATACGATAGTGAACGATTTCTCGTACCAATTGCGCTTGCCAGATAGCACAACGCCTCTATCTCTGCCTAAGCTCTGATTAAACCTGCTGACCAACGTTGATAACGTGTCCAGCTCTTCATACTCTCTTACGAAACCTGTTTTTGTTTCGCCAGGACGGATAGATCGTATCCACTCCGTCTTCTTTTCAATGAATTCTTTGTCCATTGTTCTTGTAATTAAGTGAATAAATACCACCTACAGAGGGTGGGCTTATTACAAGATAACAGGACAAGTTCCCGGGTTTCTCCGGAGTGTTGGTACAGCCGCTAATAAAGCGTGAATTGGAACAAAATTTTGTCAATTTATTCCCTTTTCTCGCATCCTTAATCGAATGTATGTTCATATTATCTCTTTTATTATTATTTTAACTTAAAAAGTTTGTTTGTTTGCCCTAAATTTAGTACCTTTGCAGAGCATTTGAGAGGTATGTCAATGCCAGGCATTTTCACTATCCGAACAACCATTTTAATGATGGAATGAACCGAAATTGTGAATTTTAATGCAAAGTTACGGGTATAAAGGAGCCACTCCAAGAATCTTCGGGACTGAAACGGCAAACAAACAAACCAAAAATTCTTAAGTGCTTCCTATTAGGGAATAGAGAAACAAGTCATTCCAGCAATGGATGACAAAGAGATAATTAACGAAGGGTAACCTTCAAATGATAAAATGCTATACGTTGGGAACGGACAAAAAAGCAATTGTGTATAGAAGTCGCAAACTGATGTACAAATTCGCTTTTTAACCTTCTGATAATCAAGGGTTGGTTCGAATCCGACAAGAGGCTCAGAAATCAGGACTAAGGGGAGCACCTAAGGGTGCTCCCCTTTCCTTTTGGTGGTGGGGATAAATTGCAACCACCCCACTTTCGCCGCCCCCCCTGCGGCATCAAGTCATACAAGAGTGATGCCGCAGGCAGGGGGGAGGACGGCGAAAGTGGGACGGTTACGCTTCATCGAGTTCATGCGTGAGTCCACTTGAAAAAGTCCTCACTGCTCTGTCACCCCTTCGGGGTTCAGCCGTAACTGTCTGATTCCCAAGAAGGGGTTTCACCCCTCCCTGTGTTCTTTTCGTCCCTTCGGGACTTTTTCAAGTGGGCTCATGCGTGAATAGGTCAAACGTGAAAAGCTTCGTGACGCCCCGCTGCACCAGGCTGTGGGAGAGCATGGTGAGGCAGTGCTCAGTGCTCAAGGGTCTTTTCCGGCTAACGTCGCAGCTCTGCCTGGAGATACTGTATTAGGTCTTTGGGGTAATTGGTTTCCAGGATGGTGAACCCCTCAGAGAGAAGCCACCCCCAGCCGGCCGACGGATGCTGGAAAACAGACACCAAGTCGTCGTGCTGGGCTGTGTGGTTCGGCCATGTAGAGGCAACGAAAGCCCGGCAACCGCTGTCCAGCACACGCGGCAAGAGGTGATATGTGCGTGTGTCGAGCGAGGCCATCCGAAATTGGAAAGCAACGGGGTGCAATCGCCGAACATATTCTTCCACATATTGTTCGAGACCTGGTATGCGGTCATCAATGACAGGCACATAGAGCACGCTGTCGAGCGCCGTACCGAACACACGGCGTGCTTTTGTGTATGGCCAGTCCAGGACAAACATGGTTTCCTGCAATGTGCCGTGGCGACGTAGCACCTTCAGAAGGTCGCGCACAGTTGACCCTTCTTCCGTTCCCGGACGGTCTATGCCGGCCTTGTCTAAATAGAGACATGCGCGTCCTCGAGCTTCTTCGATGTATTCATCGAGAGTGGCGACAGTCATGTCTGTCGATTGTCCCCAGTTCGTTTTCAGCCGCAGACGGCAAATCTCTTCAAGTGTCATTTCGGCTATCAGCCCCGTACCATTTGTCATGCGGTCAACGGTGGCATCGTGCATCATGACAAAGTGGCCGTCGCGCGTCTGCCTCACATCCGTCTCAATGATGTCGGCCCCGAAGAACAGCGCATTGCGCAGAGCCTGCAGTGAGTTTTCCGGCGCATACTTCCAGTCGGCGCGATGTGCTGCCACAAATATGTAGCCATCCGGCATGTTGCGCCGCAGCGGTATCTGGCCATGCAGCGTCGCAACGGCTAGGGATAGCATCAAAAAGACCACAATATTCTTCATAGTATGATATAGTGCTAAGCAACCATTCAACATCAACCAGCGTGACATATTCAGAGCGCAGCGACGCAGCGAACAAACACCTTGGTCATTATGTCATTCTTCTAAGTGACGGAGAACTAATTATGCCCACATTCTTAATGGATGGTTCCGGGCAAGCGGGGCAGGGGCAAAGACCCATGGGGCGGAACGGCAAGAGCCGATGCCAGGTCATTCTGGGTTCACATGGATGGACAGGAAGCTGCGCACAGCCTACTTCCTCAGCGGAACAGCCGGCCGACCATAGTCCTGATACACCGTGGCAGCAATGCCATGGCGCTTGACAAATGCTGCCAGCAGGTCCTCGTGATGACGGGCGCGCTTCTCGTGGTCGCTATATACAGCCAAGAAGGCATCGTACTTGTCGCCGAAGATTGTCCTGGCCGTTGGCTCGAAGAGCGACCCGTCGGCCACCCGTTCGAAGGCCGTCACCTCATAGCCTCGCTCCGTGTGGCGGATATGCATCATGCCGGGATAACTGCCACCGGAGGCCATCTTCAGTGTGTCGCCAACCAGATTGTAGTGCATAATCCAGAAATCGCCCCACACCATGATGTCATCGTCATTGCTCTCGTCCACGGCGACGACCGACGGCATGGGGACCGCGACGTCCGCCGCATCATAGTTCGCGCCAATGGAGTCGAGAATATAGCGATGGATGGCAGGGAAGTAGGTCGTTTCCACCTCTTGGGTGACAGTTTCCGCCTCCATGCTGTCGGCTGCGTGTGTCACAGCCACTTGCGTCTGTGCACCTTGTGCCTCCGCACGATGCGTCGGCCCGTTGCCGCAGGCAGCCAAGGCGAGTGCGGCAAAGAGCGGGATATATAAGATAGTGTTCTGCATACTTCATGATCCATTATATGGCAAGCAGCCCCTACTTCTGGTCGTAGGCATGTTTGGGATAATCCACAGTGTAGTGGAGGCCTCGGCTCTCCTTGCGCTCTATGGCCTGGCGGGTGATGAGGTAGCCTACGTTGACCATGTTGCGCAGCTCACAGATGTCCTTCGATGCCTTCACGCGCTTGAACAGCTCCTCCGTCTCCTCGTAGATGATGTCGAGACGCGTCCAAGCGCGGTGGAGGCGCAGGTCTGAGCGCACGATGCCGACGTAGTTGGACATAATCTGCCCCACCTCGCGCATGTCCTGTGCGATGAGCACCTTCTCCTCGTTGGACATCGTGCCCTCGTCGTTCCACTCTGGCACCCGTTCGTTGAACTGGTAGCGGTCGATGTTCGCGATGCTGTGCTTGGCGGCCGCGTCGGCATATACCACAGCCTCGATGAGGGAGTTGGAGGCCAGGCGGTTGCCGCCGTGGAGGCCTGTGCATGAGCATTCGCCGACGGCGTAGAGGCGGTGTATGGTGCTCTCGCCGTTGAGATCGACCTTGATGCCGCCGCACATGTAGTGTGCACAGGGCACGACGGGAATCATCTGGCGTGTGATGTCGATGCCTATGCTGAGGCACTTGGCGTAGATGTTGGGGAAGTGGTGGCGCGTCTCCTCGGGATCTTTGTGGGTGACGTCGAGGCACACGTGGGTCAGGCCGTGGATCTTCATCTCCTTGTCGATGGCGCGTGCCACGATGTCGCGGGGGGCGAGCGAGAGGCGCTTGTCGTACTTCTGCATGAACTCCTCGCCGTTGGGCAGGCGCAGTATGCCGCCATAGCCTCGCATGGCCTCGGTGATGAGGTAGGCGGGATGCGTCTCGGCGGGGTTGTAGAGGGCCGTGGGGTGGAACTGCACGAACTCCATGTCCTTGACGATGCCCTTAGCGCGATACACCATAGCTATGCCGTCGCCGGTGGCTATGTTGGGGTTTGTGGTGGTGGCATAGACGGCGCCTGTGCCGCCCGTGGCCATTAGTGTGACGCGCGAGAGGAAGGTGTCGATCTTCTGCGTGTCGGGGTCGAGGACGTAGGCTCCGTAGCACTCGATGTCGGTCATGTGGCGGTTGACCTCGCGGCCGAGGTGGTGCTGTGTGATGATTTCGACGGCGAAGTGGTTCTCCAGCACGGTGATGCGCTTGTCGGCGCGCACGGCGCGTATGAGGCCCTGCTGGATCTCGTGGCCGGTGTCGTCGGCATGGTGCAGGATGCGGAACTCCGAGTGTCCGCCCTCGCGGTGGAGGTCGAAGTCGCCCGTCTCGGTCTTGTCGAAGTTCACGCCCCATCGCACGAGGTCAGCGATGCCCTTGGGAGCATTGCGCACGACCTGCTCCACGGCAGCCGGGTCGCTGATGAAGTCGCCGGCCACCATGGTGTCGTGGATGTGCTTGTCGAAGTTGTCGAGCTCGAGGTTGGTGACGCTGGCCACGCCGCCCTGAGCCTTATCGGTGTTGGCCTCGTCGATGGTGGTCTTGCAGATGAGGGCCACCTTGCCCTTGCCGCTCTGCGCGACCTTGAGGGCGTAGCTCATGCCGGCCACGCCTGAGCCGATGATGAGGAAGTCGAATTTGCGAATCATTGATTGGGGAATGGTTATTAGGAGGAAGGGAGGGAGGTGCGGCTATCAGCCGCACGCAATGGACGAAATGAGGTGTTGGGAATATGAACGAAATGAGGGGTTGGTAGTATGGACGAAATGAGGGGGTGGGAATATGGACGAAATGAAGGGTTGGTAATAAGGGGATGCTGCTCACTCGGCGAGTACGGTGAACTCGGCGCCGCTGGCGAAGTCGAGGCCGTTTTGCGATGAGAGAGCGTTGAAGCGGAGGTAGCGTGCGCGCTGCGGCTTCTGGAAGGTGACGCGCTGGAGGTTGGCGTTGCGCTGGAACTCGCCTTCGGCCACAGGTTCGCTCCACGTCTTGGCGTCGGTTGAGAGCTGTATGCTGAATGCCTTGACGTTGCCGTTGGGGCCTCCGTCCTGACGTGGCAGGTAGGTGAAGCCCTTGATGGTCTTCAGCTCGCCGCAGTCGAAATCCACGGTGTGGGGGTACTGCGTGACGGTGACTCCGTAGGCCGTGTGCCAGATGGTGGCGGGGTTGCCATCGACGAGGCGGCTGGCCTCCTCGCCGGGTTCCTCGGAGCTTGCGGCAAGCACGGTGACCGGCACGTTCTCCACGCGGTCGAAGTTGCGGCTGACGCGCACGTCGGGTGTGGCGGTGTGCCACACGGTGATGGTGCCACCGTCGCGCATGGCTATGGGTTGGCCGGAGTAGGCGGCGGGCTTCGTGGCGCGTGGCTTGCGGTTCTTGGTTGTGGCAGCCGGTGTGACGCTGTACATGACCTCCTCGCCGTTGAACTCATTATATACTATAGTGACGTCGCCCTTGGCATCGCGTGTGACGGCAATGGGCAGGTCGCCAGCGTGGCCTACGGGGAAGCTGGCGGCAGCTATGGCCTTGACGTAGGCTGTCGCCGTGGGGCGCAGGAAGAAGCCGAAGGTGTGTGCGTCGGCATAGACGCGGTCTGGCTCGAGTGGTCCGCCCTGTCCGCAGCTGCTGCCTCCGAGGCCTGTTACCTTGGCGTCGAGATGCACATAGACGTGGTCGCTGGCGGGAAGCTCGGCGGGATGGGCGGCGCCAGTGAGCTGCAGGTCGCTCCATGGCAGTGCCGACATAGACATAGAGCCTGTGAGGGCGCCGAATACGATGCCCTGTCCGCTCTTGTCGGTGAGGGCGAGCCACTCCACCTCCTCGCGGTTGCCCATGGACTGCGGCTTGGGGAACGGCACAAACTGTTCGGCGACGGTGCTCTCATATACGGCGCGGAACATGCCGCTGCGGCGGTCGGCGTAGTTGTTCTGCGGCCCGCAGCCGTAGTAGGCGAGACGGCTGCCGTCGGCCTCGAAGCGCGTGGGCAGCTTCAGGAGGAAGCCCAGTCGCGGCAGTATGGCCTTGGGGTCGCTGCCGGTGATGGCGCTCTCGCACTCTATGGTGCCGTCGGGATACACTGTCCACACGATGTTGCTCGTGAAGAAGAAGGCCGCCGGCTCGCCGCTGTCCTCGATGGTGTAGCGGCCGCTGCTGCCTCCGCGTATCTGGCCCTTTGTGCCACGGCTCTCGACGGTGTAGTTGATGACCACGGCTCCGTCGGCCTTGCGGGTGTAGATGCTGTGGTCCTTCACCTCGTGGGCGAGGTTGTGGAGACCTCGCTGGTACCACGACTGATAGTACCAGTTGTCGTTATCCACCGGGGCGCGCAGTGCGTCGAGCACGGGTCCGCAGTCGTCCTCAATGAGTTGCTGGCCGTTGGCTTTGAGGCTCTTGATGGTGCCGCGTAGATTGTCGAAGGCTACGGACCAACCCTCGCCGCTGAGAGTCAAGATGCCGTTGCCGGCGGTCTGCCCGATGGCAGGGGAGGAAGGTTTCCCGGCGGCGGAACCGTCGGCCACACCCACCGCACTGTAGATGGGCTGCGGGTTGGCGGCTCCCCAAAGGTGCAGCTGCTCGGCCATCTGGACGTAGCCCTTCTTGGCCCATGGCAAGTCGCGGTTGAGGGGGAACTCCACGCGGATATCGATGCAGTGGGCATCGGGGTTCACGTCATCGGCGAAACGTATGGGGACCGTTATCTTGGACGTGGCACGTGGCGGCACGGGTGCGAAAGCGTCGCCCACGGGGCTGCTGCCCATCACGAAGCCGTCCCGGAGGATGGAGACATTGATGTCCACGTAGTCGAGTGGCACGAAGTAGTTCTTGTTGGTCACACTGAGTGTGGCAAAGGTCATGTCCTTGCCACGTATGGTCTTGTGCCAGATGCTGTCGAGACGCACGCCCACGTTCTGATAGACGTGCTTGACGTCGAAGTATTCGGGCTTGGGTGTGAGGTCGGGCAGCATGACGCCGTTCATGCAGAACATGCCGTCGTTGGGCAAGTCGCCGAAGTCGCCGCCGTAGAAGAAGGTCTCCTTGGAGCGCGCAGCAGGAATCGCCAGCCCCGTGGCGCCCTCGCCCGGCAGCGAGCAGCCAAACCGCGGCAGGGCGGCCGTTGGCACAGCGATGGCTTGATCCACCCAGTCCCAGATGGCACCGCCGCAGATGTAGTTGGAGGTCTCTATGGCCTGCCAGAAGTCGATGAGGTTGCCGCCGGCGTTGCCCATGGAATGGGCATACTCAGAGATGTGGAAGGGGTACTTGGGTCCCTTGCCGCCCTTGGCGGCGAACTGCACCCACCCCACGCTGGGATACTGGTTGCTGCCCATATCGACGATGTCGTTGTTGCGCTCGTACTGCACGGGCCGTGAGGTGTCTAAAGCCTTGATGGCGTCGTAGGCGGCCACGAAGTTGCGGCCTGGTCCGGCCTCGTTGCCGAGGCTCCAGATGACGATGCTTGGTGCGTTGACGTGTGCGCGCACCATCTCCATGTTGCGTGCCACGTGTGCCGCGCGCCACTCCTCGGGGTGCGAGAGCGAGGCGTCGCCGTAGTAGTACTCGTGGCTCTCGATGTTAGCCTCGTCCTCGAGGTAGATGCCATACTTGTCGCACAGGTAATACCAGTAGGGGTCGTTGGCATAGTGGGAGTTGCGCACGTGGTTGATGTTGCCCTGCTTCATGAGGAACACCTCCTGCTCCATCTGCTCGCGCGTGATGGCGTGTCCGCGCCAAGGGTTGGTCTCGTGTCGGTTGACACCCTTGAGCTTCACGGGTCGGCCGTTGACGTAGAAGTATCGCCCGGCGAGGCCAAACTCATCCTCGTCGGCGGGCGTGTCGCGTATCTCCACAGTGCGCACGCCGAAATAGGTTGAGCTCACGTCGAGCGTGCGGCCCTTCTTGTCGCGCAGCTCGGCGGTGAGCACATAGCGGTAGGGCGCCTCGGCGCTCCATGGCTGTATGCCCTTGAGTGGGATTTCGCTGGTGAGAGCGTCGGCCACGAGAGTTGCTATAGGCGCCTCGGCGGTCTTGTCGCCATAAAGTTCCACGGGCCACACCTTGTACTCTATGGTGAGGCCCTTGGCCACTTTGCTGCCATAGTTGCGGACCTCGGAGGCTACGGAGACCACGGCCGAGGCGCTGTGTGCCGTGGAGGATGTGTTGTCGGCCGATGTGGTGCCGTCTGCCGAAGCCCATGTCAGCTCCTTGGTGCGCACCTGCAGGTCGGTGAGCGCGAGCATGGGCGAGCTGGTGAGATACACCGAGCGTATGATGCCCGGCAGGCGGAACATGTCCTGCGCCTCGAGGAATGAGCCGTCGCTGTTGCGATAGACCTCCACGGCGATGAGCTGCTCGGGGGCCTTGGGATCGAGGAAGCGTGTGATGTCGAAGGTGGCTGTGTTGCGCGAGTTCTTGGAGAAACCCACGTAGTTGCCGTTGACCCAGAGGTAGAAGAAGGAATCGACGCCGTCGAAGTTGATGAACACGCGGCGCTTGCGCCACGTCACGGGCCAGATGAACGAGCGGCGGTAGGAACCCACCTCGTTGCGGTACTTGAAGGTGGTCCAGTCGTGGTTGGTGGGTTCGCGCATGACGCCGCCGCGCCAGTCATCGACGGCCACCTGGTGCTGGAAGATGACCTTCTGGTTGGTGTAGATGGGCACGCCCCACTTCAGCGTGCCATCGCCCTGCAGGCCCTGCACGTTCCAGCAGCCGGGCACCTCGATGCGTCCCCATTCGGTGGCGTCGAAGTCGGTCTTGTAGAAATCCTTGGGGCGCTCGTCGGGCGTGGCGGCCCAATGGAAAAACCACTTGCCGTCGAGGCTCTTCCACGATGCGCCGCGGTCGGGCAGCACGCCGAGGGCATCCTTCACGCTGGCAAAGGAGAAGGCGTAGGCCGTGGGCTGCAGCTTGTTGAGGGCGAGAGCCTGGGGCGACTCCCACTCGTTGCCGGCGGGTCCGGCGGGTGTCTTGTCGTAGGTGAATCCCGCCAGGGTGTCGGCGGGCAGCGCCATGGCCATCGAGGCTATGGCAGCGAGGCAAGATGTAAGTATCAGGCGTTTCATAGATGGTAAGTATGAAGGTTATTGTTTTCGGTGGCGGGTGGTGGGCTGTGGCGACGAGCGGGCGGACGGGCGGCGGGCAGGCTACAAAACATGCGCGGCGGCGCCTATTCGTCGGCGTCGCCGCGATAATACTGCTTTGCCGACCCCACCTCGTAGCCCTGATAGGGCTTGTAGGGTTCGTAGTCGGAACGGTAGGAGCTGACGCCCGAGGCCTCGTCACCACCGTAGTAGCTGTTCTCGTGCAACTCGTATTTGGTGCTGCCATCCCAGGCAGCGTCGGCCTGGCCGCTGGTGCCGCCCGAGACGTGTATCTCCTGATAGAAGCGCCACTTGTCCTGGTTGTTGCCCGGAAGCTCGTCGCAGGCGGTGAGCATCGCTGCGAAGATGGCGGCAGCTATGACGTGACATGGCTTTGGTGTGAGCATGATACGTGCGTGTTGAAAGTAAAAAAGCCCGTCCCCTGAAGGACGAGCCTTATCTTTTGTGTGTTGGGATACCCGGATTCGAACCAGGAAAAACAGAACCAAAACCTGTTGTGTTACCATTACACCATATCCCAATCCTAAGGCTTTTATCGCTAAAAGCGCGGCAAAGATAAGGCAAAATATTGATATGCGTGCTATGTTGCACGATTTTTTTTCGCTGAGAGCACGATTTTTTGCCCTGCGCGGTTGTGCGAGGTCAGAAATCGCTGCTGGCAGATGAGCTGTCGGCCATGCATGGGTCGTCGGCGGCGGTGCCACGCTGTGCGTGCAGCGCATCGAGCTGTCGGCATATCTCGTCGTAGGCGAATCCGCGTCCGATTGCGTAGCGCACGAGCTTCTGGCGCGTGGGCTGTGGCGTGTGGCGCAGCTTGTCGCGCAGTAGGCGTGCGAGCAGTGCGTTGTGCTCGTCGTCGGGCAGGAGCGCCAGTGCCTCGTCGATATCGGCCTCTGGCAGCTGTTTGCTGCGCAGTGCGGCGGCGATTTTCTGTGGCCCCCAGTGGGCGAATCGCATCTGGTCGCTGGCGTAAGCACGGCAATAGCGCCGTGTGTCGAGGTAGCCGTCGGCATACAGGCGGTCGATGACAGCCTGCATGTCGTCGGCAGTGAGGTCTGTGCGCTGCAGCTTCCTGCGTATGTCGGCCTCGCAATGCTCGGCAGTGCTGCACAGTGCTGCCATGCGCGAGAGCGCCTGCTCCGTTGTCACTCGGCCGGGCTGAAGTCTTCCTTACCCACGCCGCAGATGGGGCACACCCAGTCGTCGGGCAGGTCCTCAAATGCTGTTCCGGGTGCTATGCCGGAATCCGGGTCTCCAAGTTCGGGGTCATAGACGTATCCGCAAGGGTCGCAAACATACTTCTTCATAGTTGTGTGAGAGGGTTGTAAGGGTGAATAAATTGTGGTGGTGTGCGCCTGTATGGCGCTTTTGCGGTGGCAAAAATAGTGTTTTCATTTGATATGCACACCACATTTGCCGATTTTTTTGCGCGCGGCGGCGAAAATTGTGCATACAGGGTGCAGCGGAAAGCCGTGGCAGTCCGCAATGGCCCCCACACGCACGCCGCAGACAGGCCGTCAGGCTCTGCGCCGCAGGCCCCGGCGGTGGCGTCCCTACAGGTCGCGTCCCGGCCGCAGCTGCGGTGCGTCGTCGAGGGTGAGTATGGCATTGCAGAGCGTTGCGGCCAGGTTGCTGCCTCCCTTGCGGCCCTCGACGATGAGCTTCGGTATGTCGGCAAAGGGCTTCACCATGTGTTTCGACTCGCACACGTGGACGAAGCCCACCGGCGCGGCCACGATGCCTGCCGGGTGCGCCTTGCCCTGGCGTATGAGGGCACACAGCTCCATGAGCGCCGTGGGAGCGTTGCCAAAGACGTAGAGCGCATCGGGATGCTCCTCGACGGCGAGGCGCGTGCCGGCCTGTGTGCGCGTGATGCCCTCGCTCTGCGCCAGGTCCTGCACGCGTGGGTCGGCGAGGTAGCACTTGGCTTCGATGCCGAGGCGCTGCAATGCGCCCTTGCGTATGCCGCTGACGACCATGGTGACATCGGTGACGATGGTGGTGACGGCTCCCGCGCGTACCTTATTATATATAGCCTCCACGGCGCCGGGGTCGGTGTGGAGCAGGCTCTCCATCTCAAAATCGGCGGTGGTGTGTATGGCGTGGAGCAATGCCCAGAGGTGGTCCTGCGGGTATGAGCCGCGCAGCTCTGCCGCAATGGTGCGGAAGCTCTCCATCATGATGGCCTGGCCGGGCTTGACGTCGTCGGCTGGCAAGTGTCGATAGTAGCCGCGGGGAGTGACCATGAATGCCGCGGCAGGTTTGGCATCGTCGCCGGGGGCTGTTGCGAACCCGGCGGCGCCTGTGGGCGGCAGTTGCCAGGTATATGTCTGCGAGTTGCCTATGATGAGCACGCAGAACATGTCGATGGCATCCACGTCGAGCGTGGCAAGGGTGGCAAGGCGCACCTGCTGACCCTCGCGCCCGGCCTGGCGCACGATGCCCACCGGTGTGGACGGGCTGCGCCCCTCGGCCAGGAACAGCTCGCGCAGGCGGTGGAGCTGCCAGTAGCGTTCGTGGGAGCGTGGGTTGTAGATGGCTGTGACGAAGTCGCCCACGGCGGCGGCGCGTATGCGCTTCTCGATGAGTGCCCACGGTGTCATGAGGTCTGAGAGCGAGATGACACAAAGGTCGTGGCCAATGGGTGCGCCGAGCAGCGCCGCCGCCTTCTGGAAGGCGCTGATGCCTGGCAGCACCTCGATGGCGGGCATGTCAGCGGCGCCGTCGCGGCATCGCTCGCGCGCCATCTCATAGACGAGTGGCGCCATGCCGTAGATGCCGGCGTCGCCGCTGGAGACGACCACGACGGTCTGGCCCCCGGCGGCGAGGCCGAAGGCCTGTTCGGCGCGCTCGCGCTCGCGCTTCATGCCGGTGTCTATGCAGTGGCATCCGTCGCGCAGATAGCGTTTCACAAACTGGAAATAGTACTTATATCCCACGACGGCGTCGGCTCCGGCCAGCGCCGCAGCCACAGCTGGTGTGACATCCCCGGGTGAGCCGGGTCCGAGGCCTGCGATGATAATCTTGCCCATGGTGACGAAGG
>JAFSVI010000148.1 GCA_017445145.1 Bacteroidaceae bacterium
CTAATGCATAAACTACAATAAAATGACGAAAAGAATCTTTTTGGCAACAATTTTTGCCTTGACCTGCGGGATGGCGACGGCACAGACCCTCGCCGTCCACGGCACGCTGCGCGACGCGAAGAGCGGCGAGCCGATGGCTTTCACTAACTGCGTATTGCTGCGGACGGCGGACAGCACGTTTGTCGCCGGCAGCACCACCAACGACCGCGGCGCGATGCGCTTTGCCGCCGTGGAGCAGGGCGAGTACCTGCTGCGTATCTCGGCGGTGGGCTACGACACCTATTGGCAACGCCTCAGCGTGCCGCCCGACACGGCGCTGGGCACGATAGACATCTTCCAGAGCAGCACCACGCTGCAGGCCGTGAGCGTCACCGCCCAGCGTCCGCTCTACAGCGCCGACGGCGAGAAGGTGTTCTACCACGTGGAGGACGACCCGAGCGTGCAGACTGGCACGATGGCCGACGCGTTGCAGAACGCGCCCGGCGTGGAGGTGGACCCCGAGGGCAACATCACCCTGCGCGGCAGCAGCGACGTGACCGTCTGGCTCAACGACCGCCCCTCGAACCTCAGCGAGGAGGCCTTGAAGCAGTACATCAAGACGCTGCCCGCCAGCAGTGTGAAGCGCATCGAGGTGCTGAACAACCCCTCGGCACGTTACGGCAGCGAGGGCGGCGCCATCATCAACATCATCACCGACCAGAAGGTGACGCTCAACCACCTTCTGAGCGTAGGCCTCAATGCCAGCACCACACCCTACTTGCAGCCGTGGCTGAGCTATGTGTGGTCAAACGAGAAGGTGAGCGTCACGACGTGGGCCAACGGCAACCTCAGCAATTTCGACGTTAGTACGGAGAACCACGAGCAACTCTACGACTCCATTGGCCGACTTTCTACCGAATACTCCTATGCCGGTACGGAGATGCAACGCAAGGTGAGTGGCAACGCAGGTGCTTCGGTGGACTGGCAGATAGACAGCGTGACAAGTCTCAATGCGTGGCTTAATATCTCCCCCGGTCGGAGGAAAGTGGAGAGCCACTACGACATCGCCCGGCAAGAATATATCTTCAACCCAGGCGACCATTCCTACCTTTCCAACATCCTTGTTCCTGAAAACTGGTTTGGTATTTTCGGAGGCGTCGGGCTCGACCGTAAGCTTGATACCCTCGGACAAAAAATACAACTCTATATAGGAGTCAACTATAGTCCTGACCGCACTATCCGCGACAGGGAACGCCAATACACCGTTATGCAGCAATACAACATGCGCAACCGTCGCACAGAGGACTATCTATCGCAATGGAATTACATCGACCTCGACTACACCAAGCCTTTCGGCAAGAGCACCACAATGGAGGCTGGCATTGGGGCTGTGCTGGGGCGCAATTCACAATCCGTGCAGTGGGACACGATGAGTTTTGCTACTGGCCAATGGATGCGTGATGCCGACCGCACTTACACTACTCGGATGGTGGACAACGAACTGAATGCCTACGTGGCCGTGCAACAGAAAATCAAGCACCTCACCCTCAAGGGCGGTGTCCGCGCGTATCGCAAGTGGAAGCAAGCCTACTTCACCGACCTGCCCGCGGAGACCACGCAATACGACGTCGACAAGGCCTTCTGGGACTTCATTCCCTCGTTCCACGCCAGCTACAGCACCGACGGCGGACACAACTTCACCCTCAGCTACACGCGCCGTTTTATGTCGCCCGGCAGCAAATTGTGGAGTACATACACATGGCTTGGTACAGAGGACTACGAACTTGGCGACCCTGACCTGCGTTTCAGCCACACCCACAACCTCGAGGGCGGCTGGACGATGTATAAGAACTGGGGCAGCGTGGGACTGACGGGCTACCTCCGTGCCAATACCGACGAGATTCAGCAGCTCGGCGACGTGGCCTACCACCCATACTACGGCCGCATCGTCAGCTTCAGCCAGTGGACCAACATCGGCGACAGTCGCACCCTCGGTGCCGAGGCCAATGTCACGTGGCGGCCCAGGCCCTTTATGAACATCCGCTTCTATGCCAACGTCTGGGATTATTACTACAATATGGAGTTCCGCCCCGGCGAATGGGACGAGCGGCATTTGCCCACCTTCAGCGGGCGGATCAACGTGACGGGCAAGCTGTGGAAAGTGCTGCAGATCTACACCAACGCACGCTATTCTACCGCTGCCTTGTCGCTGATGAGCAAGAGCCAGCCTTCGTTCCAACTCGACCTCGGCGCGAGTGCCGACCTGCTAGATGGCCGCCTCTCGCTCTTCCTCAACTGGCGGGACATCCTCGCCACCGCAAAGAGCGGCGATGTCGGCCTCAACCCCTACTACCAAACCAACTACAGCTACACTTGGGGCAGTCGAGCCGTCACCGTCGGTGCCACCTGGCGCATCGGCAAGATGGAACTCCAAAGCCGCGCCCGCGAAGGCGTCAGTGCCCCGACCTTGTGATAATACCCATTATCGCGTGCAATAATACCCATTACGGC
>JAFSVI010000018.1 GCA_017445145.1 Bacteroidaceae bacterium
GCAAAGGGGTCGGCCTCCACCACGCTCATCAGCTCCTCCACGCTCATGTCGCGACCCGCATCGCGGCTCCACGACTGCGGGTTGTGGCACTCGGCACAGTGGTGGGTACACCCGGCACAGTAGATGCTGGTGCGGAACCCCGGGCCATCCACCGTGGTGTCCTCAACGATGTCGATTATACGGATCAGACCCTCCCCCCGCCCCCCCTCAAGGGGGGGAGCAGTTACCTTTGAATGGTTTATATTCGGTGCTTCGTTCGTTTGTGATGAGAACATTTATGCTAATCGAACAGTTTTGAAATGAATATTGATAACACTCCTAACCCACATTCTCCCTCCACAAAAGGTAACCACCTCCCCCCTTTAGGGGGGATGAGAGGGGGGTCTATTCCTTAAACTGCAGATAATCCGTTGAGTGGATGACGCGGTCGTTGAGTTCGGCGAGCTTGGCGCGGTTCCATCGGTCGGTGGTGCCAACGAGGTAGCCGGTGATGCGCTGCAGGCGGTCGAGGTTGTTGCTGTGGCAGTGGGGACACTCGGTGATGGTGTCGGCCGTCTCGTAGCCGCAGTCCATGCATCGCACGCGCGTGTGGTTGACGCTGCCGTAGCCAATGTTCATGGCGTCCATCATGTCCACGATGTTCATGATGGCCTCGGGGTTGTGGGTGGCGTCGCCGTCAATCTCCACGTAGAAGATGTGTCCGCCGCGCGTGAGGTCGTGGTAGGGAGCCTCCACCTCGGCTTTGTGGCGCGCCGAGCATTTGTAGTACACCGGCACGTGGTTGGAGTTGGTGTAGTATTCGCGGTCGGTGATGCCGGGCAGTCGGCCGAAGGTCTTCTGGTCGGCGCGCGTGAAGCGGCCGCTCAGGCCCTCGGCGGGCGTGGCCAGCACGCTGTAGTTGTGCTGGTAGCGTTGGCAGAAGTCGTTGATGCGGTCGCGCATGTAGGTGACGATGCGCAGCCCCAGACGCTGTGCCTCCTGGCTCTCGCCGTGGTGCTTGCCGACGAGTGCCACCAGGCATTCTGCCAGGCCTATGAATCCTATGCCGAGTGTGCCCTGGTTGATGACGCTCTCGATGGTGTCGTTGGGTGCGAGCTTCTCGCAACCGAGCCACAGGCTGTGCATGAGCAGCGGGAACTGCTTGGCGAAGGCCGTGCGCTGGAACTCGAAACGCTCGTGCAGCTGCAGCGCGGTGAGTTCGAGCAGCGCGTCGAGCTTGGCGAAAAAGGCGTCGATGCGCTCGCCCTCGTCCTTGATGCCCATGCACTCTATGGCGAGCCTGACGATGTTGATGGTCGAGAAGCTGATGTTGCCGCGGCCTATGCTCGTGCGCGGCCCGAAACGGTTCTCGAACACGCGCGTGCGGCATCCCATGGTGGCCACCTCGTGGATGTAGCGCTTGGGGTCGTCCTCGCGCCAGTCGGGGTCTTGGTTGAAGGTGGCGTCGAGGTTGAGGAAGTTGGGGAAGAAGCGGCGTGCCGACACCTTGCAGGCGAGGCAGTAGAGGTCGTAGTTGCGGTCGGTGGGCAGGTAGCTCACGCCGCGCTTCTTCTTCCATATCTGTATGGGGAAAATGGCCGTCACACCGCTGCCCACGCCCTCGTAGGTGGCGTTGAGTGTCTCGCGGATGATGCATCGGCCCTCGGCGCTGGTGTCGGTGCCGTAGTTGATGCTGGAGAACACCACCTGGTTGCCGCCGCGGCTGTGGATGGTGTTCATGTTGTGGATGAAGGCCTCCATGGCCTGGTGCACGCGCCCGACGGTCTTGTTCACGGCGTGCTGCAGCACGCGTGCCTCGCCGTCGAGGCCGTCGAGGGGCTTGTTGACGAAGTCGTCGATGGTCGTCTGGTAGAGGTGGCTGTAGTCGGCAGCAAAGAGTTCCTCGAGCTTCTTCACCTCCTCGATGAAGGTGAGGCGCACGTAGGGCGCCAGGTAGAAGTCGAAGGCCGGTATGGCCTGGCCGCCGTGCATCTCGTTCTGCGCCGTCTCCATGCTGATGCATGCCATGACGCTGGCCGTCTCGATGCGCTTGGCGGGCCGGCTCTCGCCGTGGCCGGCCATGTAGCCTCCCTCGAGCACGTTGTCCAGCGGGTGTTGCACGCAGGTGAGCGACTTGGTGGGGTAGTAGTCCTTGTCGTGGATGTGCAGGTAGTTGTTCTTCACGGCCTCGCGCACGTCCTCCGAGAGCAGGTAGTCATCGACGAATGGCTTTGTGGTCTCCGAGGCAAACTTCATCATCATGCCCGCCGGCGTGTCGGCGTTCATGTTGGCATTCTCGCGCGTGACGTCGTTGCTCTTGATGTTGATGATCTCGAGGAACATCTCGCGCGTCTTGGCCTTGCGGGCTATGCTGCGCTGGTTGCGGTACTGGATGTAGATGCGGGCCACATCCTTGCGGGCGCTCTTCATGAGTTCCATCTCCACCATGTCCTGAATCTCCTCCACCGTCATCTGCGCCTTGCCGCGCATGGCGATGCGGTCGGTGATTTGGCGTATGAGCAGCGGGTCCTCGCCGCCCTCGGTGCGGAGCATGGCCTTGCGTATGGCAGCCCCTATTTTCTCTTCGTTGAAGCCTACGATGCGCCCGTCGCGCTTGACTACTGTCTGTATCACTTTCGGTTATGTTTTTGGGTTAAAGCGTTGGTTAAGATTGTTGCGTTTCGGTGGCACCGAAAAGCGCGACAAAGGTAACGCTATTGGCTGAAACGTGCAAGTTTTTCAACGGGATTTTTGCAAAGTTGTCCAAAATTATTGGAGTTTGTATTGATAATCAGACGATTAACAAATGGGTCTCCAAGAAAAGTTTTCCAAAAAGCAAGCGCAACTATCAATGGGCTTGGCGCTTACGCTACATGGCTGCCGCCCCGCGGCGTGGTGTGGCAGCGGCGCCTCACGGGCGGATGAGGTAGGGCGGGTGCGCGATGTCGAGCCGCCATGGCGGCACGTCAGCGCCCTCGTAGGCCGCCACCTGCACGGCTTCGCTCTCGTTGCCATAGCGGTCCATGGCCGTCACGGCGAGGTTGTAGCCCGAGAGTGCGGCATAGAGGCGGTTGAACACATAGCGCGGCTCGACGATGGCGGCGGCGACGATGTTCTCCGGGCGGCTCGTATCGACGGGCCAGCGGCGCGAGGCATAGACGTTGTAGCGCGTATGCTCGCGCCAGTGCCACCGCAGCGCCGCCGTGCCGTCGGCGAGCACTTCCACGCGCACCTGCTCCGGCGCGGCGGGGACGCTGTCGGCGAGCCACGTGCGCGCCGGCGTCAGCGCCGGGAAGGCGTAGAAGTCGCGGCGCAGGAAGGCGTACAAGCCCTTGGTGTCGTCGGTGAGGAAGCGCGAGCGGAAGTAGCACTGCCCCGCCAGGCCCGCGCGGCGCGTGAAGCGCAGCTGCCTGACGATGGCCGCCAGCGGCCAGTTGCGCTCGTGCGCGTCGAGCTGATAGGCTCCCAGCCCTGGCACCACGCAGCGGCCGCAGCCGTGCTCCTGCCAGTCGGCAGCAAAGGGGTAGAAGTTGTCGCCGTCGAAATACATCATCGGGAACAGCGCGTCATGGATGCCCTCGCGCAGCCACAGCTCCGCATCCTGGCTCACGGCATCGCGGGCGTTCCACCCGCGCGAGCTGTAGCGGTCCAGGTCGGCATACTTGCCCACCGGCGAGCTGCTCACCACCACCCACGGCTTCGTGCGGCGCACGTCGTCGTGGATGCGGCGCACGATGGCGGTGATGTTGTCGCGGCGCCACGCTGCACGGCTCCGGCCGCCGCCATAGCGCTTGTAGGTGGCGGCGTCGTTGAAGGTGGCCGCCTGCTCGGGATAGCGTATGTAGTCGAAATGCAGGCCATCGACATCGTAGCGCGCCACAATCTCGTGGCACACGCTGACGAGGTAGTCGGCCGTGGCGGGCAGGCCGGGGTCGAGATAGTACATATCGCCATGGCGCCGCAACAGCTCCGGGTGGCGCCGCAGCAGGCCGGCAGCGCCCATCTGCCGCGCCACGGCAACCTTGAAGCACGGGATGGTCACCACCCACGCGTGCAGCTCCATGCCGCGGCGGTGGGCCTCGCCGATGGCAAAGGCCAGGGGGTCGTAGCCCGGGTCGCCGCCATACTGGCCCGTCAGCGCCACGTCCCACGGCTCTATGGCCGAGGGGTAGATGGTGGTGGCGCGCACGCGCGTCTGCAGCAACACGGTGTTGATGTTGGCAGCGCGCAGACGGTCGAGGATGTCGCGCAGCTCCTGCTTCTGGCGCTCGCGCGTGGCGGCCGACGTGGCGCGCGTCGTGGGCCAGTCCAGTCCGTTGAGCGTCGTTAGCCACACGGCACGCACCTCACGCTTGGGAGCGACGCCATGCACCGGCGTCGCCACCTCCTGGGCCGAAGTGCGGCATGACACACCACAGGCCACAGCCACGAGCATCACGGCCGCCGCCTTCGCGCGCGAACATATAGTATTATATAGAAGGCTCTTGAGCCTGCTAACAGCATTCATGGCCGCAAAGGTACGAAATATTGCTCAAGCTCGGAAGGGTTTGCCCGAAAATGTCAAAAAAAACCTGCGGCACCGCGGACGCAACCGTCCGCCTGAAGCCCCACACTGCCACGCCAACCATGGCAACACGCCGCGGCAAGTCACATAACATGCCGCGGCGTGTATCGTAACATGCCGCGGCAAGTGTCGTAACTCACCGCGGCAATAATCGGCAGATTGCATACAGAATGCCGCACCGTGCGCGGCCAAAGAAGTGAGGTCACGCAGGGACGGCTCCCCGGGCGGCGTGACCAACGGCCCGCCTACAGCCGTTCTATCTCGTCGGAACCAAGACCCGTGATCTGCGCTATCGTTGCGGCCTCTATGCCATGGGCTTTCATCTTTCGCGCATTCTCCACCTTCTCTTGATAAACTCCTTGCTGAAAGCCCTGCTCCAAACCCTGTTGCATGCCCTGCTGCATGCCCTGCTCCAGACCTTGCTGCAAACCCTGTTGCAAGCCCTGCTGCATACCTTGCTGCAAACCCTTCTCCATGCCCTCTTTCATGCCCTCATACCGGCCCTCGTCGCGGGCGCCGTCAACGGTGTTGCGCAGGATGGCGCGGTCCATGAGGTAGCGGTCGTAGATGACGCGCTCGTCGCGGCTCATGCGCATCAGGTCCAGCTTCTCGCGAGCCTCCTTCAGGCCGGGGGCGTCGGCATCCTCGGGGATGTCGGACGTGGAGAGGAAGTAGAGCCACTGGTCCAGCGGCACGCGGCTCCAGCGGTTGAAGTCGTTGACCTTCAGGATGAAGTAGCGC
>JAFSVI010000019.1 GCA_017445145.1 Bacteroidaceae bacterium
AATCATACCACCAAAGAGACCGCAACGCGGTCTTCGCTCAATAACCGAGGGTACGAGCGTAGCGAGCACCCCCGGATAACAAGCTCTATAGAGGCAAGCACTCTGAAAGAGTGCCCGAACAGCGTAATGGGCGACCCCTTCAGGGTCGATGTTCCCCCTTTTGTCCCTATCCGGGGGTACTGCGCACCCCCGGTTATTGAGAGGAGACGCTTCCAGCGTCTTGGTGGTACGATTGCGGATAATCATATAACGTAATAACGAAGTAACAACCAATGCCCAACAACCCCTTAGACACACAACTGCTGGACCGCGCCATCATCTTCGCCGTCCGAGCACATGCCGGCACCGAGCGTCGCGGCAAGGGATTCCCATATATCGTACACCCCATGGAAGCCGTGGAGATCGTGGCCACGATGACGAGCGACCAGGAACTACTGGCCGCTGCCGCGCTCCACGACACCGTGGAGGACACCGACGTCACCATAGAGCAGATACGCGCCGAGTTCGGCGACCGCGTGGCCGCACTCGTAGCCTCGGAGAGCGAGGAGAAAGACACGGGCCTAAGCAAAGAGGAGAGCTGGCACGCCCGCAAGCAGGCCGCCATCGAACGCCTGGCCGCCGCCTCGCACGACTCCAAGATTGTGGCCCTGGGCGACAAGCTCTCCAACATGCGCGCCATAGCCCGCGACTATGCCATGCAGGGCGACAGCCTCTGGAACCTATTCAACACCAAGGACCCCAAGGAGCACGAGTGGCACTACCGAGGCCTGGCAGCATCGCTCCGCGAGCTGTGCGGCACCTTCGCCTACACGGAGTTCCAACAGCTCATAGGCCAAGTGTTCGGGCAAAAGATGAATGACTCGTGAAGAATAAAAGTTCCATTTGGAGTGAGACGAAGCCGATTCCCCGAAATGCCGTAGCAGAGAAGCTGAGCGCCTATGACTCGTTAGGCAAAGCCCTCAGGAGGCAGGATTAGTATGATTCGAATAATTCGTTGAGAATAAAGAATGAAGAGTGAATAGAGACTAAATAGCTACCACCAATATGATACATAGACATTCGTTAAGCATTCACAGAAGAGGAAGGATGTGCAGGTTGTTGCTGTGTGCAACATTCTTCATCCTTCATTCTTCCTTCTTCATCCCCCTAAGGGCGCAGCGCGACACCATCGTGTTCACGCCGCAGTGGACGGCACAGGCACAGTTCGCGGGCTACTATGTGGCCGAGGCCAAGGGCTTCTACCGCCAGGCCGGGGTGAAGGTGCGCATAGAGCACCCATCGGCCACGCAACCCGCCATGAGCCGTCTGCGCTCCGGCGAGTGCCAGGCCACGACGCTGCAGCTGTGCCAGGCCCTGGAGGTCGTGGATGGCGGCACATCCCTGGTGAACATCCTGCAGACGTCGATGAACAACGCGATGGTCATCGTGTCGGCGCGCGACAAGGACCCGCTGACACAGAAGGGCGAGCGCGTGGGCATCTGGAGCGTGGGCTTCGGCCAGCTGGCCATCTGCATGAGCATCAAAGACCACTTGGACTACAAGTGGGTACGCTTTGCGCAGAACGTGAACCTGTTCGTGACAGGCGCCCTCGATGCCACGTTGGCCATGAGCTACAACGAATACTACCAGCTGGTGCAGGCGGGCATCCGCATGACCGACAAGAACGTGTATCGCTTCTGCGACCACGGCTACAACGTGCAGGAGGACGGCATCTACATGACGCGCGACTACTACGACAGCCACAAGGAGCAGGCGCAACGCTTCGCGCTCGCCAGCCGCAAAGGCTGGGAGTGGGCCGCCGCCCACCCCCAGGAGGCGCTCGACATCGTGATGGAGTATGTCGATAAGAACCACATCGCCACAAACCGCGTTATGCAGCGGTTGATGCTCGAGGAGGTGCTGCGCCTGCAGGTCGATCGCGAGTCCCACAGGCGCGAGTTCCGCCTGCGCCCGGACATGGTGCAGCTGGCCAGCCGCCTCATGGCGGAGCACAAGATGCTGAACCGCGAGGTGAAGTATGAGGAGCTGAAGGAGTGAAGGGGCAAGATGCCGTCATAACGTCATAACGAAATAACGCCATAACGCCCCCGAAACCCGCCCCCCCCCGAAACACGAAACACGAAACACGAAATCATCAAAGAAACGAATGAGAAAGCTCAACGCATATATCCGACGCAAGCTGTCCGTAAGGGTCAGCCTCTGGGTGGTGTTCTTCGCCGCCATCATCTTCAATGTGGCACTCGGTTTCCTGTTCTACCAGGCCCGAGAGGCTGTGCGTCAAGAGGCCATCAACCGCGCCATGCAGACGCTGGACAAGACGTCGCTGCGCGTGGAAGGCATCCTGAACCGCGTGGAGGTGGCCTCGAACATGACCAAATGGCTCGTCGAGCGCCATCCCGACAAGGCGGACTCCATGTTCGTGTATAGCCGCGGCATACTGCTCAACAACCCCGACTTCTACAACTGCTCCATCGCCTTCGAGCCTTACCATTTCGAGAACAAAGGACGCTACTTCTCGGCCTACACCAAGTACGACGGCGACTCCATACGCACCATCCAGGGCGGCAGCGACCTCTACCAGTACTTCTTCGCCGACTGGTATCTCATGCCACAGCTGCTCGGCAAGCCCTCATGGACGGAACCATACATGGACCTCGACGTGGCCTCCAACACGAGCGAGATGGTGACGAGCTACTGCCAGGGCATCGTGGACGAGCATGGGCAGATGATAGGCGCCATCAACGTCAGCCTCTCGCTGAACTGGCTCTCGCATACCATCTCAGCCGTTAAGCCTTATCCCAACTCCTACAGCATCATGATAGGCCGCGGAGGCACATATTTCGTGCATCCCGACTCGACGAGAATCACGCGCCAGACCATCTTCACACAAACCTTGGAACAGCCCGACACGGCCATGACCGCACTGGGACGAGCCATGACGCACGGCCAAGAGGGCGTGAGGCGCATGGACCTTGGCGGCGAGGCTTGCTATGTGTTCTACAAGCCACTCGGGCAGACGGGCTGCTCCATGGCCATCGTCTGCCCCGAGAGCGACATCTTCAGCGGCTTCGACCGCCTGCGCCGCACCATCATGGCCATCGTACTCGGCGGACTGTTGATAATGCTCTACGCCTTCATACGCATCATCACCCGCGAGCTGAAGCCACTGCGGCGGCTGGCCTACGAGGCCGAGGCCATAGCCTCCGGACAGTTCGACACCCCGCTGCCCGACTTCCAGCGCGTTGATGAGATAGGCCAGCTGAGCCACTCGTTCGGCAACATGCAGCAGTCGCTGGTGAAATACATAGAGGAGCTGAAGGACACCACCGCACAGAAAACCGTCATCGAGCGAGACCTACTCGTGGCCAGCCGCATACAGATGGGCATGCTGCCCGAGAAGTTCCCCTCACGCGACGACCGCGACGACGTGCAGCTCTTTGCCTCGCTCACGCCGGCCAAGGAGGTCGGCGGCGACCTGTTCGACTTCTATTTCCGCGACGAGAAGCTCTTCTTCTGCATCGGCGACGTCTCCGGCAAGGGCGTGCCGGCCTCGCTCTTCATGGCCGTGACGCGCAGCATCTTCCGCACTGTGTCGGCCCACGAGTCGATGCCCGACCGCATCATGACGCTGATGAACAAGACCATCGCCGACATGAACAAGACCCACATGTTCGTGACGCTCTTCGTCGGGGTGCTCGACCTGCCAACAGGGCGCCTTCACTACTGCAACGCCGGCCACGACGCACCGCTGCTCGTCGGCGCAGGAGTGGGCGAGCTGCCATGCGATGCCAACATCCCCGTAGGCTTCATGCCCTCGTGGCAATACACGTTGCAGGAGACACATATCTTCACCGGAACAACCATCTTCCTCTTCACCGACGGCCTCACCGAGGCCATGGATGCCGACAACGCGCAGTTCCAGATGGAGCGCGTGACGGACGTGGCCACCGAGGCCCTCGCCAACGGGCAGCAGGAACCCCACCAGCTCATCAACCGCATGACAGAGGCCGTACACCAGTTTGTGGGCGACGCCGAGCAGAGCGACGACCTGACGATGATGGCCATACAGTATATCAAGCAGCAGAGCACCGAACAGATACTGAAGCGCATAGTGCTGCCCACCGACCTGCAAGAGGTGCCGCGGCTGAACGCCTTCGTCGAGGAGGTATGCCACGACGTGGGCTTCAGCCACGACGACACCATGCAAGTCAAGGTGGCTGTGGAGGAGGCTGTGGTCAACGTGATGAAATATGCCTATCCGGCCGGACAGCGCCACGACGTAACCATTGAGGCCGCTTGCAACACCTTGCGCCTGAAGTTCACCATCATTGACAGCGGAAGGCCATTCGACCCCACCGT
Source organism: Bacteroidaceae bacterium (assembly GCA_017445145.1). Lineage (GTDB taxonomy): Bacteria > Bacteroidota > Bacteroidia > Bacteroidales > Bacteroidaceae > Physcousia. The sequence continues at coordinate 4,360 of JAFSVI010000019.1, forward strand.
GCAGACGGTGGCCGACACCACGCTCCCGGCCAAGGAGCGCAACATCGGCGGGCTGGGCATACACATCATGCGCCAGAACATGGACTCCATCAACTACGAGCGCCTGGGCAACCTCAACGTGCTGACGGTGAGAAAGAAGATTCACAATTGACAATGCACAATTCACGATACGTATGAAAACAACCATTCAAGAACAAGACGGCAACATGGTTGCCATACTCGAAGGCAAGCTCGACACAGGCGCTGCCGCAGAGGCCGAAAAGGCAATGAACCCCCTCTACGACGTGGAGGGGAAAGACATCATCCTCGACTGCACCGCCCTCGACTATATCTCGTCGGCCGGACTGCGCATATTCCTCGGCATCCTGCAACACACACAGGAGAAGGGGCAACATGTATATATCCGGGGCATCAACGACACCGTCCGCGCCGTGTTCACCATCACGGGCTTCAGCAATATCTTCGAGTTCATCTGAGGTGACCACATAGCACACACACTGATGGATAACCAAGTCAAACTCGATGCACATGGCGAGATGCTGCTGCAGCAGTTCCGCCGTCTGCGACCCAAGCTGGAACCTCTGGCCCAGGAAGCCTACGACTTGTTGCGCCACGCCCTGCGCGAGCAGGGCATCTACGTCACTGCCATTGAGCAGAGGGTGAAGACCGAGAAGTCGCTCACAGGGAAACTGGAGCTCAAGGGTGCCAAGTACAAGAGCATCGACGACATCACCGACCTGGTGGGGCTGCGCGTCATCACCTTCTACACCGACGAGGTGGACAAGGTGGCGGCCATCGCCAAGCGTCTGTTCGACATCGACTGGCAGGAGAGCGTGGACAAGCGCAAGCTCCACGACCTCAATGCCTTCGGCTACAATTCGCTGCACTACATCTGCCGCCTACGCACGGGCGGACCGCGCTTTGAGCTGCAGATGCGCACGGCGCTGCAACATGTGTGGTCCACCATCGAGCACGACACCGGCTACAAGGGCGACGTGAAGATCCCCGACGTGTATATGCGCCAGTTCAACCGCCTGGCAGGCATGATGGAGCTTATAGACGATGAGTTCAGCCGGCTGCGCACGGTGCTCACCGACTACCGTCGCCAGACGCTGATGCTGGTGAAGAATGGCAAGCTCGACGACGTGCCGCTCTCGCGCGACTCCTTCCGCAACTATCTGGACCTGCAGCCCTTCGACCGCCTCAACCGCCGCATCGCGGCCGTCAACCAGGCGGAGATATGGCCCGTGTCTGTCATGTCATACCTGCCGGTGCTCGAGTCCCTTGGCATGGAGACGCTCGGCGACGTGCAGCGCCTCATCGACGACAACAGCGACGACGCCCACCAGCTGGCACTCTCGCAACTGGCCATAACCGACCTCGACCTGCTCTCATCGAACACCGCCCTGCAGTACCTCTGCATAGTGCATGTGCTGAAGCACGGCGGCGGGCGCGAGGGCCTCAAGACGCTCTTCGACCACATCAACGGCGAGAGCGATGCCAACGCCATGCTGGCCGACATGATGATGGAGCAGGCCAAGTCCCTGCCGTTCATGCTACAGGGCGGCCACAACATCTAACCACACGCATCACCAACACCCCTATACACTAACTAACAACACTATGCACAAACTGACGACACTCATCGGAGTGGCGATGATGACCGCCATCACGGTCAGCGCCAACGAACCCGACTCCCTCTACCTCTTTTCCTACAACACCGAACCCGGGCGAGGCCTCGAACACGCCATCAGCGCCGATGGCCTCACATGGTCGCCGCTGGCCGGAGGCCACATCTTCGTGAGCAGCGACTACGGTGCCTGGGGCAGCCAGAAGAAGATGCACTCGCCATCGCTCGCACGCATCGGCCAACAATGGGTGCTGGCCTTTGGGGTCAACGACAAGGAACCCGTGTTCGGCATCGCCGTGAGCAACGACCTCGTCCACTGGAAGCCGCAGGACTACCCGCGCATGGCATCCACAGACCAATGCCTGGAACCAACACTGACCACCACCGCCGACGGCGCCATAGCCGTGGCCTTCCACAACGCCGACGGACAGTGGTTCCAGACCACGAGCCGCGACGCCTACCACTTCACGCTGCCACAACCCACGACAGCCCCCGCACCCAAGGCCACAGCCACCATCGGCGGCAAGCCAATGGCGGGAAGCATCAACCGCGTGGCGGCAGCGGAGGCCGAGACATACCGCGCCTTCGCCGCACTGACACGGCAGAAGGCGGCGCTCCATGGCGAGAACCTGCGCGATGCGTCGGCCTTCGCCTTCCTCAAGGAACACCCCCTCCACGCCACCATCAGCATCGACCCGACAACAGCCAAGCCCATCTCAGACAAACTCATCGGCATCTTCTTCGAGGACATCAACTACAGTGCCGACGGAGGCCTGTATGCCGAGCTTGTGCAAAACCGCGACTTCGAATACAGCGCTGCCGACGGAGGCCGCGAACCCAACTGGGGCTCCACCCACAGCTGGACCACGAGCGGCGAAGGCACACGCATGGCCATACTCACCGACGAACCCTTAAACCCCAACCAGACGCACTACGCCGTGCTCAACACCACGTCGAAGGGCGGAGCACTCGTCAACGACGGATTCGACGGCATCGCCGTGGCCGAGGGGGACACCTACGTCGTAAGCCTCTTTGCCCGACAGCTCTCCGACAAGGCACAGCGCATACGCGTGGAGCTGCGCGACGGCGACCGCGTCATCGGCACCACCACCCTACCCGCCCCCACTGCCACATGGCAACGCCTCACGGGCACCATACGTGCCACGGCATCGGCTGCGGCGGCATCGCTCGCCGTGGGCATCAAAGGCCAAGGCCGTGTGGCCATGGACATCGTGTCGCTCTTCCCTCGCAACACCTTCAAGGGCCGCACCAACGGCATGCGCGCCGACCTGGCTCAGGCGCTGGCCGACCTGCACCCGCGCTTCATGCGCTTCCCCGGCGGATGCGTGGCCCATGGCGACGGCATCGGCAACATCTACAACTGGAAGGAGACCGTGGGGCCCATCGAGACACGCAAGGGTGCCCGCAACCTGTGGGGCTACCACCAGACACGCGGCCTGGGCTACTACGAGTACTTCCTCCTGTGCGAGGACCTCGGATGCGAACCGCTGCCCGTGGTGGCCGCCGGCGTGCCGTGCCAAAACAGCAGCAACGGCGGCGGCGGACAGCAGGGCGGCATCCCCATGGGTGCCGGGATGGAACAGTATGTGCAGGACGTGCTCGACCTCATCGAATGGGCCAACGGCGACCCCAAGACATCTGAGTGGGCTCGCATGCGCGCCGAGGCCGGACACCCCAAACCCTTCAACCTCAAGTATATCGGCATCGGCAACGAGGACCTCATCAGCGAGACCTTTACCGAGCGATACCTCATGCTCATACGCGCCGTGAAGGAGCGCTACCCCGACATCACCGTGTGTGGCACCACGGGCCCCTTCTTCGAGGGTGCCGACTACGAGCAGGGCTGGCGCCTGGCCAAGGCCAACGCCATCGACATGGTGGATGAGCACTACTATGTCTCGCCGGCATGGTATGTCCACAATCAAGACTTCTACGACCGCTACGACCGCTCGGCATCGAAGGTCTATCTCGGCGAGTACGCCAGCCATGGCCCCGGGCGCAAATCCACGATAGAGACGGCCCTCACCTGCGCCATGCACATCTGCAACCTGGAGCGCAACGGCGACATTGTGGCTATGTCGAGCTACGCTCCCCTACTGGCCAAGAAGGGCCACACGCAGTGGAACCCCGACATGATCTACTTCGACAACGAGAAGGTGTATCCCACCGTAGATTACTACGCACAGCTGCTGTGCGGGCAGAGCCAGGGCGACAGCTACCTGCCAACGGCAATAGCCCTTGACCAGGACGGCGAACGGCTGCGACAGCGCATGGCTGTGTCAACCGTGCGCGACAGCGCCACAGGCACCACATACGTGAAAATCGTGAACCTACTGCCAGAGAGCGTAGCGGCCAAGCTCGACGTGGCACGTTTGCTGGCCACCAGGCCGCAACCCAAGGGCTTGCGCTTACGCGCTCATCAGACCACACCCCAGGCACGTGTGGTGTGCCTCTCGGGCGACATGAGTTCCACAGACGCACGCCCCACGGAGCCTCAGTACGTGGAACTGCTGCCCCAAACCGACATCATCCTGCCCGCCAACAGCCTGACGGTGATCTCATTCTAATCCGCCGCTGTGCCTGGCGCTTTTCCGCCAGGTTCCGCCGCCGTGCCTGGCGCTTCCCTGCCGCTGTGCCTGGCGCTTTTCCGCCAGGTCCCGCGCCGTGCCTGGCGCTTTTCCGCCAGGTCCAGCCGCCGTGCCTGGCGCTTTTCCGCCAGGTCCAGCCGCCGTGCCTGGCGCTTTTCCGCCAGGTCC
>JAFSVI010000149.1 GCA_017445145.1 Bacteroidaceae bacterium
CTCTGCGCTCGCACCTTTCTTGAAGTGTCAAGCGTCGCAAGCGCCGAGCGGGTCGCTTCGATACCTCGAAGAAAGACTGCCCGAACACTTTGTTCTGGCTGCTGGGCGACCCCTTTGGGGTCGATGTACCCCTCTCTTGGTTCCGGGGGTGCTCGCTATGCTCGTACCCCCGGTTCTCCGAAGTATCGGAGCGACCATAGGTCGAGCGACTGAGAGGAGACCGCGTCGCGGTCTATTCGCGTCGTAGGGCGATTGCGTCGCGGTCTATTCGCGTCGTAGGGCGATTGCGTCGCGGTCTATTCGCGTCGTCGGGCGATTGCGTCGCGGTCTATTCGCGTCGTCGGGCGATTGCGTCGCGGTCTATTCGCGTCGTCGGGCGTCCGCAAAGCGGTCTATTCGCGTCATCGGGCGAACGCAAAGCGGTCTATTCGCGTCGTCGGGCGTCCGCAAAGCGGTCTATTAGCGTCATCGGGCGTCCGCAAAGCGGTCTGAGGCAGCGTTTAAGCCGCACGGTATATAGACTATGTTAACCATTGAGGGCTGTCATGCCGCCTCGTGTTAATGATTGTTAATTATCGGGGGGGGTAATTTGCCAGAAGCTCACGTATGTTGCACCATTGGCAAAACATCCTTACATTTGCAAACTAAACGGTTGATGTCAACGTCCTCAGCCTTTTAGCCCTCTCGCATAAATAGCGGAACAACACACAACCCCCATCCAGCGTATGCCCATCAGCACCCTTCGGCATCTGCTCCTTGCGCTTTTTCTCCTGACCCTCGGGTCAGGCACTTTGTGTGCGCAGGAGCATGGCTCCAAGGCCATTGCCGACACGCTGGAGATACGTTTCCGCGTCGATAGCACGCGCATCGACATGGGCTTCGACGGCAACTGGCAGCGGTGGTCGGCCTTCGAGGAGAGGTTCCGCCAGCGCTACCGCGACGTGCCGCCGGCGGCGCTGCGCCTCGACATCTTCTCCGGCGCGTCGCCCGAGGGCACCGCCGCCGCCAACCAACGCCTGGGCCAGGGGCGCGGCGACGCCATCAGCCGCCTCGTGCGCCAGCGCCTGGGCCAGGCCATAGGCAACATCTACGTCCACAACGAGGGCGCGCGATGGGATGCCCTGCGCACGAGCCTCGCCGCCAGCAACGAGCCTTGGCGCGACGAGGCGCTGGCCATCATCGACGGGCCCCCCGGCGCCAACCCCGCACAGCGCGACCCGCGCGAGACACGTCTGCGCGCCCTGCGCGGCGGCACCGTGTGGCCCGTCCTGCTCGAGCGCTACCTGGCGCCACTGCGCAGCGGCGCCTCCGCCACCCTCTCGTGGGAGACGGGTGCCGCGCGCCGCGACACCATCGTCATCCGCGAGACCATCGTCCACCGCGACACCGTCGTCATCGTCCACAACCACTTCTACACCGACTCCCTGCCCGCGACCGCCCCCAGCCGCGACGACTCCATCAAGGCCGCCCGCCAGGCCCGGCGCGACAGCATGCTCTACGAGCAGCTGCAATATCCCGCCTGGGCCGTGAAGACCAACCTCCTCCTGTGGGGCGTCGTGGCGCCCAACATACAGGTGGAGCTGCCCCTGGGCCGCAACAACCGCTGGAGCATCGAGCTCGAGTACTTCACGCCCTGGTTCACGTGGAGCAAGAACGTACACGCCTCGCAGTTCCAGAACCTCGGCGCCGAGGTGCGCCTCTGGCTCGGAAACCGCGCCTACCACCCCTGGCTTCAGGGCTGGCACATAGGCCTGGCCGGCGCCGTGGGCTACTACGACTGGGAGTGGAAGAAGAGCGACGGCTACCAGGGCGAGTACGTCAACACCTACGTCAACATCGGCTACCAGCACCGCTGGGGGCGCCACTGGGCCCTCGATGCCTCCATCGGCGCCGGCGTCATCCTCACCAAGTACCGCCACTACTATGGCGGCTCCGTGTATCCGCCCAACCACCTCGAGGAGTGGGACCGGCACCTCATCTACCACGACTCCGGACGCACACACTGGATTGGCCCATGCCATGCCAGCCTCTCCATAGCATATATGTTCAACGCCTGGCCGATGCGCTTCAGGGACCGCAAACTCAAACAATACAGGACCCCCGATGACAACTGAACTCACACACAGCCCACGTCGTGGCCTCCGGCACATGCTATGTGCCGTGGGCGTGCTATGCGTCGTCTGCGGGGCATGCCGCCGCGACCTGTGGGTATATACCGACGAGTTCTGCCAGGTGGCGCTCCACACCGACTGGTCTGAGGCCACCGAGACGCCGGGCGGCATGACGTGGTGGTTCATGAGCGACGACCTCAGCGGCATCAACCGCCACGGCACCACGGCCGACGTCGCCTACACGGGGCTGAACATGCCTCGGGGGCGCTTCTCGGGCGTCGTGTTCGACTACTCACCCTCCGAGTACTCACACGTCACCTTCGAGGGCATGACGCGCCCCGACAGCGCACTCGTGCTCCTCAGCCCATCGGCAGACCAGCCGCTGCCCGACGACCACCTCTACGGCAGCCTCGCCGTGCCGGCGTATCTCGACGGTGTGCCACCGGGCGCCAGCGGCATGTACTCGCTCGCTGCCGAACCCGAACCCATGAACGCCGACACGCTGAACCACGTGCTCATCACGGCCGGCATCGACGAGGAACTCATCCACTGGGAGGACCGCGACAAATACACGGGGCTCGCCATAGAGCAACACCTCCACGCCACGCCCGGACCCATCATCTGGACACTGCGCGTGAGGCTCCCGCTGCGCGGCGCCAGCTACATGTACAGCCTCACGGCCACCGTGGCAGGCCTCGCCGACGGATGCTGGCTCCTGCCGCTGCGCCACACCGCCACGCCATGTCTGCAGCTCATCACCGCCTGGCAGCTGCAGACGCCTGTGGACACCGTGAGCTACCTCAGCGCAAGCATCAACACCTTCGGCCTGCGCGACAACGCCATGCCACGCTCGCCACGCGACGCGCGCACACAACCCTCGCGAGCCGACACCGGCGTCACCCCCTACGACCAGCGCCTGCGCCTGAACCTGCAATTCCTGCTGCGCGACGAAGCCACTGTGCTCAACTACCACTACGACATCACCGACCAGCACATCACCATCGACGAGGACCAGCTGCTCATCTACGTCGAGCTGCCCACGGACATCCCCGGAGGAATACCCGACCTGCCGGCCGTCGATGCCAAGGGAACGGCGGGCTTCGACGCAACGGTGACGCCTTGGGCCGATGGCGAACACGCCGACGCAACGATGTAACCCCATAGCGAGATTGCTAACAACTGTTCAATTAACTATTTTATTCACTTAATCAACAAACCTATGAAAACAAAGAATCTATTCATCATCGCTGCGGCACTAGCCTTCGCAGCGTGCTCAAGCGATGACAGCATCATCGATGAAAAGCAGGGTCAGCAGCCTGCAGGAGACGTGCCAGTGGCTTTCACGGCGTATGTAAACAGAGGTACGACGCGAGCAGGTGCTACAGGAGCCATTCCCGATGCTACGACTTTACAAGGTATAACCGATGGTTTCGGCGTATTCGGCTACTACACCAATGCTGACAACTATGACCAGACCTTTACGCCCAACTTCTTCTACAACCAGAAGGTCGCATATTCATCTTCTGCTTGGTCTTACACCCCTGTCAAGTACTGGCCCAATGAGTTCGGTAGTGGTGCTCTGTCCGACGATGTGGACAAGGTGAGCTTCTTCGCCTACGCACCATACGTGGAGGTTGCCCCCAAGACCGGAAAGGTGCAAGATTCAGATAAGAACACCTGGGGCATCGTGGGCATGAAGAACAACAACACTGCTGGCGACCCCATGGTGAAGTACATCTCCACATTCTACACCGACAAGCAGGTTGACCTCCTGTGGGGTACGGTTAACAGCGCTACATGGGCAAAGAAGAATACTGGCAACCAGGACCTCACCGTAGGTATGCCTTGGCTGGACGTGCAGCATCCTTCAGCAACCAGCACCACATGGGCTGACGCTCAGAAGGTTACTTTCGACTTCAAGCATGGTCTCGCGTCTCTGAACGTGCAGGTGGATACGAAGGCTGATGATACTACACCTAAGGATGCAGCTGCTAATACCAAGGTCTTCATCCGTTCGGTGGCCTTCGAGGGCTTCGACACCAAGGGTGCCCTGAACCTCAACAACGCCGTGGCTGGCACGGCATTGTGGTATAACTTCAACTGCGAGGACGAGCTGAACAATGGCGCCGAGATCGTCATCAAGGACGGCCGCAAGGATGGCAAGGAAGGTCTGACACCCGCCACCAAGGAGTATGCAGCCATCAATCCCACATTTGTGCAAAGTAAAGTTTGGGACGATGCCGCGATTGCTGCTGGC
>JAFSVI010000150.1 GCA_017445145.1 Bacteroidaceae bacterium
GAGGTCAGAGCTGTTGTTGAAGTGGTGGTACTTGAATTCCGGGTCGATGTGCCAGCGCACGTTCTTGAAGTTGCGGTAGAAACTCAGCCATCCTCCCAGGTGCAGGTCCTCGCCCGTGCGGTCGGTGAAGCTGTGGTCGTATGTGTCGCCCGTGGAGAGGTAGTTCTGCCGCACGGTGCGCGTCGCGCCTTCGGTGCGTTGGTGGTTGACGGAGATGTTGCCCGAGGCTTCCCATCGCTTGTTGCGGTCGCTGACGAAGCCGCCGATGTCAGCGCGCTCGGAGCGTCGCAGGTCGTTGGTCTTGCCGCGCTGCCAGTTGTCGTTCTCGCCGGGTCGGCTGTCGTCGTCCAGGTTGTTGGCGTTGGCCACGATGGCGATGCGCGAGAAGTCGGAGTGGCGCATGGCGAAGAGCCTTCCCAGGTATCGCTCTTCCGTTCCTCCTCCCGCTTCGACGTTCACCAGCCATCCCACCATGTATTCCTTCTTCAGGCGCACGTCGATGACGTGACGCTGCGTGCGCTCGTCCTTGATTCCGAGCCACTCGTTCTCGTCCGTCTGCTTGTCGTAGATGGCGATGTCCTTGACGGTGTAGGCGGGCAGGTTCTCGAGCATGAGCTTGCGGTCGTGGCGGAAAAACTCCTTGCCGTTGAGCAGCAGGTCATCGACGAACTTGCCTTCGTGGTAGATGCGTCCGTCGGACTTCATCTCCACGCCTGGTAGCTGCTTGATGAGGGCGTCGAGCATGGAGCCTTCGGCCAGGATGAAGGCGTCGGCGTTGTAGATGATGGTGTCGCCCTTGTAGTAGAACTTCACCTTCGAGGCCGTGACAGTCACCTCCTTCATCGTGCTGGCCTGCGGTGCCAGGTAGAAGGGCGGCAGGCCCCGCTCGTGCTCGCGCCGGCCTACTTTGTCTATGGAGTACTCGACGAAAGTGGTCTGATAGCCCACGAGGCTGATGCGGAAGAGGTATTTGGCGGGCCGTGCCGGCACGGAGAACGAGAACTCGCTGGTCTCCCACGAGAAGCCCTCGGCGTGCCACTTCTTATAGGCTTCCTTCTGCTCGATGACGGTGCTGTCTGGGTGCATGAGCACCACTGTGGCGCCGAGCAGGTCCTTGTGTGCGCGGATGTCCTGCACTCTACCTTGCAACTTCAGCTGGCGTTCCACCTTCACCCCCTCGTGCTGCACGTAGATGTGACGGCCATGCACTTTCACCTTCACGGGCAGACCCTTGCACACCCGCTTCACGGCGGCGACAGCGTCCAGGCCCTCGACCTTCGCCGTGGTGGTCAGCTCTTCAAGGCCATCGCTGACGATGTCGATGGTGTATTCCGACTGGCTTTGCTCGATGGACATGAGGGCGGAGAGCAGTGGCGTTTGTTCCTGTGCAAGTAGTGAGGTTGGCACCGTACACATAACTATAATAAGGTATAGCAGCCGTCTCATGCCTAATCCTCCACACTCGTTTGTTCCACAAAGATGGTGTCACCTTGCAGCGTCAGGCGCAGACAATCGAACATGTTGAGGTGGTCGATGAACGCCGTTAGCGAGTCCTCGGGATTCCAAGTTGTGATGAGTTTCATCGCCCGCGGCTCCTCGCTGCGGAAGCAGACCTGTGTGCCATAGTGGACGGAGACGACGTTGAGGATGCTGTCCAAACGGACATCGGAGAAGCGGACGAGGGGAGAAGCCTCCTCCCGACGTCCCACGGGTGGGAGGGGACCGGCAGGTACCTCTGAGGTCTCTGTGGGTGAGGTCAGGAGTGGCGTAATGGCCCATGTGAGGCCGCCGAGGAAGGCGGCGGCGAGGACGACGGCGGCAATCTTGCTGAAGGATGTCCGCGGCGTCCTCCGGGTAGCCTCAGAGTGACGAAGCGGTGTGGCTTCCATTTCATCCAAACGCCTCAGCGCCTCGCGCAGTGCGGCGTCGTAGGGGGCTTTATGTGTTTCCATAATGCTGTGTAGTGATGAGGTGATACAGTTTGCGGCGGATGCGTTGCAGACGAGTAGCCGTGTAGGCGGCGGACCGCCCCGTGATGCTCCCTACCTCGGCCAGCGAGAGGCCATCGGTGTAGCGCAGCTGCAGCAACGTCTGTTCGGCAGGCGGGAGCGTGCGTATGGCAGCCATCAGCTGCTCCACGCGTTCCTCGGTCAGCTCCGCCAGAGCGGCGTCAACAGCCGCCTCGCTGTCGGCATCCTGCAACGCCCCCTCATGCTCCTCGATGTAGAGCACGGGGCGGCTGCGATGGAGGTGTTCGGCAGCCTTGCGGTAGGCAATGCCCAGCAGCCATGTCGGCAGCGCAGCGCGCTGAGGGTCGAACGTAGGCAAGCTGCGCAGCGCACCCTCGAAGGTGTCCTGCACCACCTCCTCGGCCTCTTCGCGCCGAGCCACCATGCGTCGCACCAGCTGCATCACCCGTCCTTCATAGCGTGTGACAAGCTGGCGGGCAGCGCTACTGTCGCCCTCTGCAATCCTGCGTATCAGTTCCTGGTCTGTCTGCATGCTCGTTCTTGCTTCTACACAGTATTCTGCCATAATAACGCAGACATATCACTTTTGTGGCAATAATTAGCGTTCTTTAACACCTCATGGGCCGCGGGCAACATAGCTACTTACCATTTGCGCCCCACAGCAACACACCAATGCGGCACCGCATTGGTCATACGGTGCCGCATTGGTGTGTTGTGAGCGTGGGTGGGTGTCTGAAATGCGATGTTCAGTCTATCACCTCATACCCTGTGTAGGGCTGCAAGGCAGCGGGCATGTGTATGCCGTCGGGGCGCTGGTTGTTCTCGAGCAGCGCGGCCACGATGCGTGGCAGCGCCAGCGCTGAGCCATTGAGGGTGTGGCAGAGTTCAGTCTTCTTGGAGCCTTCGGGGCGGTAGCGGCACTTGAGGCGGTTGGCCTGATAGGTGTCGAAATTGCTCACGGAGCTAACCTCGAGCCATCGCTGCTGTGCCTCGCTATACACCTCGAAGTCATAGCAGATGGCGCTGGTGAAGCTCTGGTCGCCACCGCACAGGCGGAGAATGCGGTAGGGCAGCTCGAGCTTCTGCAGCAGGCTCTCCACGTAGGCCAGCATCTCTTTGTGGCTCTCGCGGCTATGCTCGGGGGTGTCTATGCGCACTATCTCCACCTTCGAGAACTCGTGCAGGCGGTTGAGTCCGCGCACGTCCTTGCCGTAGGAGCCTGCCTCACGGCGGAAGCACTGTGTGTATGCACAGTTCTTGATGGGGAGGTCGTGTTCGTTGAGAATGACGTCGCGGTAGATGTTGGTGACAGGGACCTCAGCCGTGGGTATGAGGTAGAAGTCATCGACCTCGGCATGGTACATCTGCCCTTCCTTGTCGGGCAGCTGGCCGGTGCCGTAGCCCGAGTCGGCGTTGACGACCGTGGGCGGCATGATCTCGGTGTAGCCGGCACGGCGCGCCTCGTCGAGGAAGAAGTTGATGAGGGCGCGCTGCAGGCGTGCGCCCTTGCCGATATAGACGGGGAAGCCCGCGCCGGTGATTTTCACGCCGAGGTCGAAGTCGATGAGGTTGTATTTCCGGGCCAGCTCCCAATGGGGCAGCGCGCCGCCCTCGGCGCTTCCTGCCACGGCGGGCAGCGCCGTGGCGTAGGCCGTGGCGAATTGTGCCACGGTGACAGGCAGCTGTGGAGCGCCGTCGGGTTGGCAGAGGCTGGTTGCCACGACAAGGTTGTCGGCGGCAGCGGCGCCTTCGGGCACCTCGTCATAGGGGATATTGGGTATTTGGCAGAGCTGCTCGTCGAGCTGGTGCTGGGCTTCGTTCATGGCCATGTCCAGGGCCTTGGCGCGCTCTTTCATGGCGGCCACGTCGGCCTTGGCGGCATCGGCCTCGGCGCGCTGGCCTTTCTTCATGAGCGCACCGATCTCGGCGGCCTTGCGCTTGCTCTCGGCCAGGAGCTGGTCGAGCTGCTGCTGTGCCTCGCGGCGGCGTCGGTCGGTGGCTTGCACGGCCTCGATGGCCGCCGCTGCGCCAGCAAAATGTTTCTTCTCCAGACCGCGCACCACGCGTTCTGTCTCTTCGTTGATAAGCTTTAGTGTGAGCATGGGTATGGTATGTGATGTTGTTGTTGACGTTCAGAAGGGCAGCCACACAAAGGCTGCGGCATCCCACAGTGCGTGGCTGACGATGATGGCACCGAGGCGCCGCGGCATGAGCCAGTAGAGGCCGCCCCAGGCCACGCCGCACACCAGTGCCGCCATGATGAGCATGAAGTTGGCCGACGGCAGATGCACGAGGGCATAGACGGCCGTGGTAGCCACGAAAGCCACGGCAGGGGAATAGCGGCGTGCGAGCGTGCGCTGCACGTAGCCTCGCCAGAATATCTCTTCGGCAGGACCGATGATGAACAGCAACAACAGGGCGAGTTCAGCGGGGCGCATAGTGCCTTTCATGCCATAGATGAGGTCCACCTGCCCACGCGCGAAGGCAAACATCCACTGCGACACCTTGTCGCCAACCCAGAACACCACCCACAGCGCGGCGGCGATGGCGACGCCCAGGAGCAGCGACCCGGCGGCGAAGCGCCTACGCGAGGCGTTGCGTCCTGCCGTGCCAAGCCCCAAGCTGGCAGGCCCGCCGAAGGTCAGCGCCAAGCCGGTGAGCACCAGTGCCGCAGCGGTCATGCTCGACCAGAAAGGCATGTACGGCGCCGTGCATGGTGAGAACATAAGGGTCCATAGCGCGGCAGCCACGGCTATGCTGACGGCCAGGCGCACGAGTTCACCGTGTATGGGCGGCAGGGAGGCGGCTGTGGTGGTGGGGCGTGTCATGTGTCTGTCAGGCAAGGAATGTGGCGGCCACGAGGCCTGCCGTGAGCGAGAGGCTGAAAGCCAGTTGCAGCTGGGCCGTGGCCTCGTCCAGGCGAGCTATGGCCACGGCACCGCCGGTGTTGCATGCCACGGCCGTGCGGCAGTTGCGCAGCGCAATCGGCAGTGTGGCAAAAGCCAGCAGCGTCCAGGGGCTGACGTGGCCCAGGAGGACTGTGGCCAGCAGCCAGACGTAAGGCATGAGGAGCTCGGCCACATATAGCGCCGAGCCGAGGGAGCGCCCCGTGAGCAGTGCCACGGTGCGTATGTTGGCGCGGCTGTCGGTCTCGATGTCGCGAAGGTTGTTGCCGTGGAGTATGGCCACGGTGATGCTGCCCACAGGCACGGCGAGCCACAGCACGCGCGGCACGATGGCGCCCGAGCAGATGAACGTGATGCCAAGCATGGGCAACAGCGAGTAGCACGCCATGATGACCACGTCGCCCAGAGCAGCATACTTCAGTGGCGGGTAGGCCAGCGACAAGGCTATGCCGGCAAGGCCCAGCCACAGCAGCGGCAGACCCGTGAGCCACACCATGAGCAGACCCATGCCCACCGCCAGCACCTGAAGCACGACGGAGAGCGTCAGCACCTGGCGCGGGGTGAACACGCCGTCGGTGAGGATGCGCACGCCATACGTGTCGGCGGCATCCACACCGCTGCGGTAGTCGAAATAGTCGCTCCACACGTTGCCGGCAGCATGGACCAGAACGATGTTGACCAGCGCCAGGAGGCCGAGCGGCCATGACGCCATAAGCCCTTGGCTCGCAAGCCACACCATGGCCACCATAACGGGCATCGTGGAGGCCGGGAAAGACCACGGGCGCGTGGCCTGCGCCCATTCGCGGAGGGTATGTCCTTGTATTGTCATCATGTGAAAAAGCACAGTCCCCTCAGACCTGACGGCATGAGGGGACGTTTTGTGTGAGACGTTGAGTGTCTGTTTCCTTTAGATTCCTTATGCCTCAGCCTGGACGGGCTCAACGGAAACCGTGGAGCGGTCCTGGCGTCCCTTCTTGAACACCACGATGCCGTCGGTGAGTGCATAAAGGGTGTGGTCACTGCCCATGCCTACGTTGCGGCCGGGGTTGTGCTGCGTGCCACGCTGACGCACGATGACGTTGCCGGCAACGCAATGCTGGCCACCAAAAATCTTCACGCCGAGTCGCTGTGCGGCTGACTCGCGGCCGTTCTTCGAACTGCCTACACCTTTTTTATGTGCCATGTTTCTGCTTGGGTTTTTAGTGGGTTAAGCGATTACTTCCTTGATGGTCAACTCCGTGAACTGCTGACGGTGGCCGTTGAGCTTGCGATAGCCCTTGCGGCGCTTCTTGTGGAACACAAGCACCTTGTCGCCCTTGACGAGCGGCGACACCACCTCGCAGACAACTTTGGCACCTTCCACTGTGGGAGCGCCAACGGCGATGGCACCGTCGTTGTCCACCAATAACACTCTCTCAAATTCAACAGTCTGTCCGCCCTCGGCACCCTGGATGTGGTACACGAAGAGCTTCTTGCCAGCTTCGGCCTTGAACTGCCGACCGTTAATCTCTACGATTGCGTACATTGTTTATTAATATGTATTTAACGGATTTCACCGGGAGGCGTCGGCCATCGCGGCCGCTCTTCACTGAGCCCCTTCGGTCTCTCAAATCGGGCGCAAAGGTACATCTTTCCTGCGACATGGCCAAACGTTTTCACAAGTTTTTTGCCTTCGCCCTTCATTTCCATCGGAAAA
>JAFSVI010000151.1 GCA_017445145.1 Bacteroidaceae bacterium
ATTGAGGAATTTTCCGGCAAGCTGCTCGTACAGCAGGAACCCGATGCCAGCTCCTTCCAGAGCGGCGGCATACGCTCGACGTTCGAGGCCCGCGGCTACTCGGCTTGGGACCCCACGTCGCCCGTGTTCATCATCGACGACACGCTGGTCATCCCCACCGTGTTCATCTCCTACAGCGGCGAGGCTCTCGACTACAAGGCACCGCTTCTGCGTGCACTCAAGGCCGTCAGCGCCGCAGCCACCGACGTGTGCCACTACTTCGACCCGGCGGTGAAGAAGGTGACCTCCAACCTGGGATGGGAGCAGGAGTACTTCCTCGTTGACGAAGGGCTCTATGCCGCTCGCCCCGACCTGCTGCTCACCGGTCGCACGCTCATGGGCCACGACTCGGCCAAGAACCAGCAGATGGACGACCACTACTTCGGCTCCCTCCCCGAGCGCGTGGCAGCCTTCATGCGCGAGCTGGAGATACAGTCGCTGGAGCTGGGCATACCCGTCAAGACGCGCCACAACGAGGTGGCACCCAACCAGTTTGAGGCCGCGCCCATCTTCGAGGAGACAAACCTGGCCGTAGATCACAACATGCTGTTCATGTCGGTGATGAAGCGTGTGGCGCGCAAGCATGGCTTCCGCGTGCTGCTCCATGAGAAGCCCTTCGCCGGCATCAACGGCAGTGGGAAGCACAACAATTGGAGCCTCTCCACCGACACCGGCGTGCTGCTCCATGCTCCCGGCAAGACCCCCGTGGAGAACCTGCGTTTCGCAGTGTTCATCGTGGAGACGCTCATGGGCGTATGGCGCCACAACGGGCTGCTCAAGGCCAGCATCATGAGCGCCACCAACGCCCACCGCCTCGGTGCCAACGAGGCACCACCGGCCATCATCTCCAGCTTCCTCGGCACACAGGTCAGCGAGCTGCTCGACCACATCGAGCAGGCCGATGGCGCCGATATCCTCTCCATGGCCGGCAAGCAGGGCCTGAAGATGGACATCCCGGAGATCCCCGAGCTGCTCATCGACAACACCGACCGCAACCGCACGTCGCCCTTTGCCTTCACAGGCAACCGCTTCGAGTTCCGCGCCGTGGGTTCGGAGGCCAACTGCGCTAGCGCCATGATAGTGCTCAACAGCGCCGTGGCCGAGGCACTGGTGAGCTTCAAGCGCCGCGTGGACGAGCGCGTGAAGTCGCTCACAGAGGGCCAGCGCCGCGAGCTGACGGCCGCCGGCCACAACCCTGTGTATCATGCCATCCTAGATGTGCTGCGCCAGGACATCGCCGCGTGCCGGCCCATCCGATTCGACGGCAACGGCTACAGCGACGAGTGGAAGGCCGAGGCCGAACGTCGTGGCCTCGACGTGGAGACGTCTTGCCCACGCATCTTCGAGCGCTATCTCGACGAGGCGAGCGTGAGCATGTTCGAGAGCCTCGGGGTGATGAGCCGCAAGGAGCTGCTCGCGCGCAACGAGGTGAAGTGGGAGACCTACACGAAGAAGATTCAGATTGAGGCGCGTCTGCTGGGCGACCTGTCCATGAACCACATCATCCCCGTGGCAACGCGCTACCAGTCGGCACTGCTGAAGAACGTGCAGAACATGGCGACCGTGTTCCCCGCAGAGAAGGCGGCACGCCTCTCGGAGCGCAACCTGAAGCTCATAGAGGAGATTGCCGAGCGCACGAGCGCCATCGAGCGCATGGTGGAGGAACTCGTGGATGCCCGCAAGCGTGCCAACAAGATTGAGAGCGAGCACGAGAAGGCCATTGCCTACCACGACAGCGTGGCACCTAAGTTCGACACCATACGCCGCGAGATCGACAAGCTGGAGCTTATCGTGGATGACAGCCTGTGGCCGCTGCCCAAATACCGGGAGCTGCTGTTCATCAGGTGAGAGGGGCGGCTCAGAGCGCCCAAAAGGGGGTTCCGCTGCGGCGGAACCCCCTTTTTAACCCGGCGGAAAAGCGCCAGGCACAGCGGCGGCCGGGCGGAAAAGCGCCGGGCACAGCGGCGGCCGGGCGGAAAAGCGCCGGGAACAGCGGCGGCCGGGCGGAAAAGCGCCGGGAACAGCGACGGCCGGGCGGAAAAGCGCCGGGAACAGCGACGGCCGGGCGTCATTGGGGCTTGGCCAGGAGGTAGTTGGCGAAGATGCGCGCGGCGCTCTCCACCTTGGCGGCACAGGGGCGCTTCTTGTAGTACTCGGCCGTGCGTGGCGATGCGATATAGCTGCTGTGAGCTTTCTCGTGGCCTTCGATGCCGAGTATCTCGGCGCAGATGAGGCTTCCGTTGTCGGCCTTGGACTGCGCCAGCAGTTGCTGCACCACCTTGTAGCATGCCGACTTGCCGTCACGGTCGCTGCCCTCGACCTGACCGCAGTCCAGGCCCACGAGCATGACTATGGCCGAGACGGCTCCGCACATCATGCGCAGCCGCCCCACGCCGCCGCCGAATCCGGCGGCAACGCGCTTGGCCATTGTCTCGTCCATGCCATAGATGTCGGCAAATGCGACTACCACGCTCTGGCAGCAGCCGTAGCCCGCCATGAAGTTGTCCACGGCGCGTGCCACTCTGTCTTGTGCTTCTTCTTGTGTCATAATAGTTGATTTATTGGGGGAGAGGGGGAGGGGGAGGCTCGCGACGCAGTCGCTCGCAACGCGACACCCGTGGGGGGAGGTGATTAGGGGGGAGAGGGTGGAGGTGATTAGGGGGTGGGGAGGGTGGAGGTGATTAGGGGGTGGGGAGAGGGTCGAGGTGTTTAGGGGGTAGGGAGAGAGGGGTGTGAGGGTCATAGGCTCACCTTCTTGCCGTTGTGGATATATACTCCCTTGCGTTTAGGCTTCTCGGCGAGCTTGATGCCGTCGATGGTGTACCATGTGTCGTCGGTCGGCGTGGCTCCGTCCTCGCTGATGCCTGTGGCGTATGCCGAGACATCGATTACGTATGGTTCCCACGGTGTGCCGATGTTGCCGTCGCTGACATACTTCTGCGTGTCGTCGATGACGCGCACCTTGTTGCGCATGAACGACCGCAGCTCCATGGATTGTCCGCTGCCCTCGCCGGCGATGATGAGGTAGTATAGCCCGTCGGTGGCGCGTGTGGCAGCGCGGCATTCGTCGTCGATGAAGACTGCCACCTCGCAGGTATCCACCACGGCCTCGCCATCGCGCAGCTCCACCACCATCGTCATGTTGTCGGAGTAGAGGTATGGATCCACGGCGGTGAAGTACTGCAGCGGTGCGTCGGCCGCCCGCAGCGGTGCGCGTTGCGGCGCGAGGTTCTGTGTCGGGGTGGGGTAGAGGAACATCTTGGTCTTGACGGTGTCGGTGCTGTAGTACATGTATCCACGACCGCTCTCCAGGGCCTTGAGGTTGCCCTCCCACTTGGTGCCGGAGTATATGGCCAGTCCCGTCTGCGACTTCACTCGGTCACCCTTCTGTGGGTTTGCGGCGGCCAGTGCCTCGCCAATGCTCATGGTGGTGAGCGGCGTGTAGCCTATCCAGTTCCATCCCTTGCGCAGTGAGACCGGCGTCTCGATGAGCTTCACTTGCTGTCCGCTCACGGAGAGTGCCGCAGGCAGCTCGGTGGTGGTGGTGGCTTTGTACTCTACCTTCATCTTATACATGGTGTTGGCCTCCACGCTGAGGTTGCCCTTCCACTGCGCGCCGTTGCTCCATGCGGCGTGTGCGCCCTGGTCTTTGATGATGACGTTCCATGTGTCGAGAGCCGGGAATATGCGGTCGAGGTACGTTTGCTTGGGCGTCACGCCGAGCGCTATCCAGTTCCAGTTGCGGTGGATGGGTATGAGCTGCTCCACGTAGTCGCTCTTGCGGAAGTAGGCCGGGCTGTCGAAGCTTCCGATGAGCGCGTCGTGGCTGAAGGTGAGCTCCGTGGGCTTTGTCTCGATGGTGCCCTCTTTTGGCGTGTAAATGGCCACGTCGGTGTATGCCACACCCTTGGTGGCGTCCCACAGGCGGAATGTTATCTCCTTGCCGCTGTCGAGGTCGTCATAGTCGTCGCCGAAGACGTTGAGGGTCACGAAGGCCGCCTCGCGCACCTTCTCGGGCGATGCCACGCCCCGGCACTCGTTGCCTATGAACGCAGCCACGAGGCTCTCCTCGTTCTCGAGCAGGAAACCATCTACGAGCACCTGGCCGACGATGGTCATGTGGTGTTCATACAGGGTCGGATCCACATCCCATTCGGGTCGCTTGCCGCTGACCTTGAGCACTATGCGCAGTGGCTCGGCGATGCCGTTGTTGCCCTCGAGGGCTATGGTGGCGTCGTAGGTGCCTATGGCCGTGAGGGGTTCTACGCGGAAGCGCAGTGTGCGTGTGGTGAGCGGTGCCAGCTCCTCGTCGGTGCTGCTGCCAACGAGGGTGAGCCATGTCGGCATGTATTGCAGCGTGTAGTACTCCGTGGTGCCGCCCCAATTCTCGATTTTGACGTCGAAGGTGGCGCCCTCGCCATATAGTGTGTTGACGTTGACGGAGTCGCGCGCCCACATCAGTGTGTTGCGCTTGACGAATGCCGTCCATTTGATGGGTTGCGATGCGTTGCCGTGCTGGTCGCGTATGTCGGCCAGGGTGATGTTGAGCGTGGTGCCTTCGAGGTCGCGTGCGCTGACTGTGGTGCTGGTGAGGTTGACCACCACCTTGCGCTCCGATGCCACGGGCGATGCGGCTATGCGCACCTCTTCCGGTGCGCTCTTCAATGGCGGGGTGGAATTGTTCTGTGCATACTGCGCGTGTATGGTCATGGGCGCGTTGGTCATGGTGCGCTTGCCGTGCGGTGCCATGTTCTCGAGGGTGAACACCTTTGTGCTTGCTCCGGCCTCTATGGCTGTCTTCTCAAAGGGGTAGTAGGCCACGAGTCCTCGTGCATACACCTCGGCGGTGTCTATGCAGTTGTATATGCCTGCCTGCAGGCGGCTCTCTGAGATGGCGGCATGCCAGATGCGCAGCTCGTCGAAGAATGCCACGTCCTTGGCGGCCTCGATGGTGGCTCCCACGAGCGGCGGCACGTCGGTCTCGGCGATGACCGCCGTGCGCTGGCCGTCGATGTAGAAGCTTGCGGCCTGTCCGCGCACCACGTTGAGCGCCATGTGGTGGTATGCGTATGGGCTGGGTATCTCGTCCATGGTTGCCAGCGTGCGTGTGTGTGTGCCGTAGTCGAGCTTGAGGCTGAGTTTGTTGTCGTAGTACAGTCGCAGGCGGTTGGCCTTGGTGGAGCCGGTGGCAAACACCACCTGCTCTGGATGTGTTCCCGCGCTGTTGGCTCTCACCCAGCACTCGACGGCGTAGCTCTCGCCTTGTGTGGTGTTGATGTCGGCTATGCTGGCGCTCATGCCTTCGTTGCTGTCGAGACGCACACTGTAGTTGTTGCCGTCGATGTGCCACAGGTTCTGGCTGGTCAGGATGTTGTTGACGTGGCGCGTGTCGGCCGCCACGTTGCCGTGGCCCTCGTTCATGGGCCAGTGGTGTGCCAGGCCGTAGAGGTAGTTGTCCTTGGTTACGCTGCGCGTGGCCGCTGCCTCATGCACGTCGCGGTAGATGTTGAAGAGGCTCAGGCTATGGATTTTGCCGTCGAAGCCTCCTATGCGCAGGTGGTTGTCCGATATGTAGTTGATTTGCTCAATGTCCCTCTGGCTCACCGCCTGCTCGCTGAAGAGGTTGACGCTCGTCGTGCCGTGCTGCGCCAGCATGGAGAAGGTGCGGTCTGCGCTTCTGTAGCTCATGACCAAGTACGTCCACGTATTGTGGGGTATGACGCCTGTGCTGGTGTAGTCGGAGCCTCCGATGGTGACGATGACATGTCCGTCGGCATCGAGTCGCAGCGTGAATGTCGAGGCGCCGCTGCCCTGGGTGAGTATGTTGTTGCCTCCGGCCCAGTTGAGCCAGAAGTCGATGCTGAAGTCGCCGTTGATGAAGATGGGGCTCTGCGTGGTGGCCGTGGCGCCTCGGCGGCTGAACTCCATCGACACCTCGTGGGCCACCTCCTGGCGGTTGAGCTTGGCGGTTACGATGATGTTCTTGTCGCTGACGTAGCCCGGCACGATGTCCTCGTTGAACTCCACGCTGAGGTCGCCGCCATAGGTGAGGATGCCGTTGAAGGGTGTTGGCGTGGTGAGTGCGCGCGGGCTGATGTTGTCCTTCACGACGGTCACCTCCGGGCTATACACCGTTGCGGCGTCGTTGGGGTTGTTGCCGTAGGGTGTGGTGGTGAAGGCGCGGAAGGTGTAAGTGCCTTGTGGGTACGCCATGTCATCGAGCATGTTGTGTGTGTAGCGCAGCGTGCCGGCCTCTGGCAGAAGGCTGTAGCTTGTGTCGAGCGAGTCGGCCTTGTTGGTGACGTAGGTGTGGATGGTGTTCCACTGCGGGTTGCCGGCGTAGCGGTACTGCACGCCTATGTTCTTGAGGTTCTTGAACAGGCGGTTGAAGCCCGTGAGCTTGAGCACCAAGTTGCCGCCCGAGCGCGCCAGTGTTTCCTGGTTGAGGATGGGTTCCTCGGCCGCCAGGTTGATGGGCGAGGATGACGGCACGAAGTGTGCGTTGATGGTTACTTCGTCCTTGATGAGCAGTGGCTCGTACTGCGAGCAGAAGCGCAGAACCACGCCCTCGTAGTCGAGTATGCTCTGGTCTGTCTGGCGTATGGTGATTTGCTTCGTTACGGTCTCGCTCTGCGGTATGCGTATCGAGCGTCCGCTGATGGGCACTCCGTCCATGAGTATCTCCAGGCCCTTGTCGTTGGTCTGCTCCACGATGACCAGGTTGTAGTTGAAGTTCACGCCCTGGTGTACATTGGCCATGTTGGTGCAGTGGAGGGTGAGGTTGAGCTCCTGTCCGGAGGGTATGTCGGTCACGGTGATTTCTTGCGAGGGATTGCTGCCACCGGCGCTGACGCGCATGCGTGGCTGTTCCATCCGCACGGTGGAATTGCCCAGCG
Organism: Bacteroidaceae bacterium; assembly: GCA_017445145.1. Taxonomy (GTDB): domain Bacteria; phylum Bacteroidota; class Bacteroidia; order Bacteroidales; family Bacteroidaceae; genus Physcousia. Next base: position 6,936 of record JAFSVI010000151.1, read on the forward strand.
GTGTGCCCTTCTGGTAGTAGTGGGTTAACTCCTGCGGCTCCCAGGGGTTGTAGGTTTGTCCGCCGAAGATGCTGAACACGGGACTAAATCCACTGCGTCCTGAGTCGAACTTGTCGATGCTCAGGTCGGTGTCGTAGTTGCCGTCGTTGAGGGTGTATTCCCACTCGGTGTAGTTCTGCTCGTTGGTGCCCGAGCCATCGGCATGTCCGCCGCCGGTCTCGGTGTTGATGTTGAAGACCATTAGGTATGAGGCCGCGGCCTTGAAGTGTATGGTGGAGCCGCCTCCGACGATGCCGCCCACCTTCCACGTAGTCTTGGTGCGCCAGATGTCGGTGGTGTCGTTGCGTGTGGTGTAGGTGTAGGACGAGCCGCCGTCGATGCTATAGTTGACCCATCCCGCTTTGGCCGAGCGTGTGGCCATGGACTTTACCTTGTCCTCCTCATTCTGTGCGATGATATTCTCCCAGTGTTGTATCTGCTGCGTACACCACTCCACGCTGTCGCGTTCCGTGTCGGTGATCTTGGAGGTGTCCTGTGGCTTGACATAGCGGTAGTAGCCCTCGCAACCATAGTTGTGGTCGTCGGGCTTGAGCCAGGTGAGATATACGGGTCGGTTGCCGTTATTGACGAAGGCGTCGGCGGCAGCCTTGCTGGCCACCTCGGTGAGATACTTCTGGCGCAGGTCTTTCCACTTGGGTATCATCACCGTCTCCAGCTCGTACTGCGTGTATATGAACGTGGTGGAGATCTCCTTGCCCAGCGAGAGGGCATCGGACAGCTCAAAGGTGAAGGGGCTGGTGGGCGAACTGCGTGTGATGTGCAGGTCGCGGCACGAGCCAACGAGCAGGTTCGAGGAATTGCCGACATAGACGTCGCCTTTGCTGCCAAAGTAGGGGTATGCTGCCGACGTGGAGAAGGTTTCGGTGATGGTGGTGGTGGTGAGCCTCTCGTGGGACCTCTGGTTCTCCCATGTGGAGTGCAAGCCGGTGTTGAGTTCTGCCACATGTTTGTTGCCAGAGATTGCCATCAAGCCTATGCCGGCTCCAACTTCGGTTTCGATACCCCACTGATGGTTGAGGACGAGCTTGTAGTCGCCGTAGCCATTCGCGGCATCGTAGGTCTCCTTGACGCTGACATGTCCCTTCTTGAGCTTGGTCGTGGATTTGGAACCCGGCGGGTCGCGCAGCACGAACTTCACGTCGTCGGGACCCTTGGTGACGAAGTTGTTACCGTCGATGAGGAAGCCCAGCACCACGGCGTCGAGCTCCTGTCCCAGGTAGGTGCGGCCATTGCGCACGAAGGAGGTGCTGAAGTGGCGGGTGAATGGGCTGACGATGTTGGGCGCTCCGATGTGCCAGGAGTATGTGGCGCGTCCGTCGGTCCCAAGTCTGACCTGGTCTTCCTTGAGGTTGATGATTTCGCCGGGCTGCACGTCTGATTCAGGATTCTTGACGTAGGCCACGACTTTCTGGTCCGACGACATCTCGTTGGTGATGGTGACGATCTGTCCTCGCAGGGGTATGGTGTCGTGGACATGCGTGGTGGGGTCGTCGCGGTTGACGTAGGCCTCGTAGGCGAAGAGGTCGTAGCGTGTGGAGTCGTCCATCTGGTAGATGGGGTAGCCCATGAGATAGTCTATGCCTCCGTCGGCGTTGGGCTTCCACAGGTTGTCGATGGTGATGGTGTCGCGGCTCGTGCCGTAGTCTATGACGTAGTTTTCGAGCTTCTTCAGGCCGTAGGCGCCGCGGTCGTGGTCATGCTCCACGATGTCGAGCTGCGGCCGCGCGAAGTGTGTGAACACCTTCTTGGTGTTGTATGTATAGCGCATGAAGGTGGAGTCGCCCTCGTGGCGCACGACCCACATGGAGTCGGTCAGCTCCTTGCGCACGTTGCTCAGGTCCACTTCCTCTCCGCTGATGAACTCTATGTCGGGGTTATTATCCACCTTGACGCCCTTGATGGCATACTTCAGTGGCGGCAGCAGTGCGGAGAACTCGCCCGTCAGGGAGTCGGTGCGTATGTTGATGTACTTCGACTCCACTCCGGCCAGCGTCCATGCGCGGCTCTTGATGGTGGTGGTGTCGCTCTGCCAGGTGCGCGTGGCGGCGGCGGGGCTGGAGTAGTCGTCGCCGCAGTTGAAGGAGAACGTCTCGTTGTTCAGCCGCAGCTGCACGGTGGCCATGCCGATGTTGTTGCGCGACTGTCCGAAGCCCACGGCCAGTGTGTCGTTCCTTTCGCCGCCGCCCACGCGG
>JAFSVI010000152.1 GCA_017445145.1 Bacteroidaceae bacterium
TCACTTCTCGAAGTTGATACTTCCGTTGCCTATGTTGTTGCCGTCGGCGAAGAGGGCTATGCGGTACTGCCCGGCCACGAGCATCTCGTTGACATCCCAGTAGATGGTGACGGGGGTCTCTTCGCCGTTGTACTCGATATCTCGGCGGGCGGTGTATTCCACCTGTGTGCTCTCATAGAGGAATGTCCCTGCAGCCCCGGCGACGTCGTTGGTGGGCTTGATGATGCGCATGTATATGGTGCGGACGCCAGCAGCGGCGGTGACATTGCGTGCGATGTTGAACGTGACTTGGAACTGCTTCACGTCGGCCACCTTCTTGGCAGCCTTGCCTTTCTTGTTTTTCGCCAGGATGCTTATTCCCGTGGCATCGAGCACGCTGGCAATGGCCACCTTGTCGGTGAGGGTGGCTTTCTCGCTGCTGAGCGCTGTGATTTCCTGTTGCTGTGCGGCCTGTTGCTGTCGCAGGTTCTCGTTTTCGGCGTTGAGCTGCGTGTTGAGGCGATTGAGCGAGTCGATTTCAGCCACGAAGCTCTTGAGCACGGAGCGCATGGTGGCGAGTTCCTTTTTGAGGCGTGCTATCTCGGCAGCGTCGTTGCTCTTGGTGCGCCTCAGCTCCTCGAGGAGTTCCTGCGTGCGCTGCTGCTCGCGTTCGAGCTGCGCCATGAGCGAGTCGTTATTAATCTGTGTTTTCATCTCGTTGTACTGGCGAGCGAAGTTCTCATATTCGTTCTCCATCTCGCGCTTGTCCATTTCGGCCAGCTCGAGCATCTGCCGGTTTTCCTCGTTGCTTTTGTGGAGCGAATAGATGAGCACGCCCATGCCCGCCAGCAGTGCCATCACGACTGCGGCTACGATGATGTAAATGGTTTTCTTGTTCATGTTTTTTGCATTATTTTGGGGCAAAAGTACGAAAAACTTTCAACATGCCGTGCCGGTTGCCCCACTTTTCTTAGCATATCCATCGAAAAGATGCATTTTTGCTATTCGAAGTAGAAAGCCAGCGTTATCATCTTGGCGCGGCCGCGGTCCAAGGAGTGAGTGAACTTCAGCAGCGACTCGTCGATGAGGTCCGAGCGGTCGCGCACGATGATGTCGCGCAGTCCGAAGCTGAATTTCAGCTCTGGAATGAGCTTGAAGAAAGGCAGGTATATGTCGCACCCGACCCCGACCTCTATGAAGCAGTCGAAGCGCTCGGTGCGTATGGCATTGTTTTTCTTGGCGGTGAGGTCGATGGCTGGCGCCACGGCGGCCACCACGTATGGGCGGAAGTTGTTGTAGCGCGGCGCGGCGACCTTGAGTTTCACGGGCAGGTATATGTACGTGGACTTGATGTTCTGCGTGGAGTCGCGGCCTGAGAGCTGCTCGTGGAATGAGATGTGCTTCTGCCCGAAGTGTATGGTCGGTTCGAAGCGCAGGCCCAGCGTCTTGTTCAGACGCAGCTCGCCGATGACGCCTACCGAGAATCCCGGCTGATAGTTGTCAACGTCGATATACCACTGCTCGCCGGTGGCGGGGTCTATGTAGCCGTTGTTGCGCAGCTCGAGGTCCATCATGTTAATGCCCACGAAGAAGCCATAGTGCAGACGGCGGGTGTCGAGGTATGGGCGGTTCTGTATCTTCTGCTCCTGAGCCATGAGGCACATACCATCCTTCTCCCCCATGAGGCAGGGGAGAAGGAGTTGTAAGGCAGTCAGCAGTGATATGGTCAGACGGCGTGGCATCGTTAAGATAACGTGCGTCGGGCGTATTTATTGTGCCCCGCCCACGGCAATCGCCTATGGTGTGACGAGCGTTCCTATTGGTTCGCCGTCGATGACACGCCTGAGATTGCCCACCTCGTCCATGTTGAACACGTAGATGGGCAGGTTGTTTTCGCGGCACAGCGTGGTGGCTGTGAGGTCCATGATGCGCAGACCGCGCGAGAGTATCTCGTCGTAGGAGATGGTTTGGAACTTCGTGGCCGCAGGGTCTTTCTCCGGGTCGGCAGTGTAGATGCCATCGACGCGTGTGCCCTTGAGCATCACGTCGGCTTCGATTTCTATGCCGCGCAGTGCCGACCCCGTGTCGGTGGTGAAGTAGGGGTTGCCCGTGCCGCCGCTCATGATGACCACTTCGCCACGCTCCAGCGCCTCGATGGCGCGCCATTTGGAGTAGAACTCGCCGATGGGTTCCATGCGTATGGCGGTGAGCACGCGTGCCTTCACGCCTTCGGCCTCGAGCGCGCTGGAGAGGGCAAGCGAGTTGATCACGGTGGCGCACATGCCCATCTGGTCGCCCTTGACGCGGTCGAAACCGCGCCCGGCCCCTGTGAGCCCGCGGAAGATGTTGCCACCGCCGATGACGATGCCTATCTGCACGCCGCTGTCGTGGATGTCCTTAATCTGGCGGGCATAGTCGGCAAGACGGTGTTCGTCAATGCCGTAGCGCTGCTGCCCCATGAGGCTCTCGCCGGAGAGCTTGAGAAGTATGCGTTTGAACATAAGAAATGAAGGAATAAGAGTTTTGTCGGTGTGTGCAGGCAACGCCTACTTATATATATGTGCATGCGCACGCGCGAGAGGCATGCTGCCTACTCCAGCCGGAAGCGCCACGCCACGAGCGAGAGCGCGATGTACCAGAGGATGATGGCAGGCAAGGCTGCCAGGCCCATGAGTGCGAAACACGCCGCCGCGCCGGCGAGGAAGACCCACTTCACGCGGTTGTTGGCCCACGAGAGGTTCTTGAACTTGAGCGCGAAGAGTGGCACCTCGGCCACGAGGAACATGGCAAACATCAGCAAAAAGAGGAAGAGGAACACGGCGTTGAAGCGCTGCGAGACGAGGAAGGGCAGCTGTGTGGCACACAGCGAAGCCCAGAACAGCGCATTGGCAGGCGTTGGCAGGCCGATGAAGCTCGTTGCCTGGCGCGTGTCGAGGTTGAACTTCGCCAGCCTCAGAGCTGAGAATGCAGCCATGATGAATGCCGTGTATGGCAGGTATGGCCTGAGGCAGGCTATGGCATCGGGGTAGTGGACGATGCCGAAGAGCTGGAATATCATTGCGCTGGGCGCCACGCCGAAGGTGACGACGTCGGCCAGCGAGTCGAGTTCCTTGCCGATGGGCGAGCTGATGTGGAGCAGACGCGCCACCATGCCATCGAAGAAGTCGAACACCGCACCGAGGACAATCATGGCCAGCGCCCAGCGGAAGTTGCCGTGGAAGGCAGCCCCGGTGGCCATGCAGCCGCAGATGAGGTTGCAGCATGTGAGTATGTTGGGGGGGGTGAGCAGACGCATGGTTGAAGCCATAGATTGTGTCAGGATTTGTTTGTGAGCCGGGCAATGACGGTCTCGTTGCCTGTCGTGGCCTGGCCTATGCGCACGAGAGGCTGAGTGCCCAAGGGCAGATACACATCCACCCTCGAGCCGAATTTGATGAACCCCATGTGCTCGTCGATGTAGCAGTCCTCGCCCTCGGCAGGGTAGGTGACGATGCGGCGCGCCACGGCTCCCGCCACCTGGCGGACGAGCAGCTCCTGACCCTCGGGTGTCTGGATGACGACCGTCGAGCGTTCGTTGTCGGTGCTCGACTTGGGCAGCCAAGCCGCCATGAAGCGCCCGGCATGGTGGCGCACGAGCTTCACGGTGCCGTCGGCGGGTATCCAGTTGGCATGTACGTTGAACACGCTCATGAAGATGCTCACCATGAGGCGGCGGTCGTGGAAATATTCATTCTCGTCCACCTCTTCCACGACAACGACCTTGCCGTCGGCAGGAGCCACGACAACGCCCTCGGTTGTCTCCTCCGGGAAGAGACGCACGGGACAGCGGAAGAAGTTCACGATGACCAGGTAGGTCGTGCCGCACAAAGCGACGACAATCCAGAAAGGAATGCTCTTGAAGCCAAAAGCCCAGCTCACGAGCAGACAGGCCCCGACGAAGGCGGCCCCGGTGAGCACCAGTGTGTGGGTGCCCTCACTGTGAAGTCTAATGTTCTTTATCTTGCGAATACGTTTGACCATTATGTGTTGAGTGATGTTTTTCGTCACAAAAGTAGGGATTATTTCATAAAGGACAAAAAAAAGCGCGTTTTTTTTGGCTGTTTGCGGAAAGAAACGTACTTTTATCGCCGTTTTCGCGGCATTTTGCCGTTTTTCTTTGGCCTTGGGCTCTCTCAGACATGCAAGATTTCGTTCATCTTCACGTTCATACACAGTATTCGCTTCTCGACGGGCAGGCGAGCATCCCCAACCTCGTTGACAAAGCCATTGCCGACGGCATGCCAGGCATGGCTGTTACCGACCATGGCAACATGATGGGGATAAAGGAATTCTTCAATTATGTCTCCATGAAGAACAAGCAGCTCAAGGCCGACGGCAAGCCGCCCTTCAAGCCCATCTTCGGGTGCGAGATGTATGTGGCCGAGCGCACGAAGTACGACCGCGACAAAGAGCTGGACAGCCGACGCTACCATCTTGTCGTGCTGGCCAAGAACGAGCGCGGCTACCACAACCTTGTGAAACTCGTCTCACGCGCATGGGTCGATGGCTTCTACACGCGCCCACGCACCGACCATGCCGACCTGGAAGCCTATGCCGAGGGACTCATCGTGTGCTCGGCATGCCTGGCTGGCGAGGTGCCGCGCCGCATCTTGGCAGGCGACATCGCCGGCGCCGAGCAGACCATAGAGTGGTACAAGCGCGTGTTTGGCGACGACTACTACCTGGAGTTGCAGCGCCACGAGGTGCGCGACCCCCAGCAGCGCGCCAACCGCGAGACGTTCCCCCTGCAGCAGCAGGTGAACAAGGTGCTCATAGAGCTGGCCGCCAAGCACGGCGTGAAGCTCGTGTGCACCAACGACGTGCACTTCGTCGATGAGGAGAACGCCGAGGCCCACGACCGCCTCATCTGCCTGGGCACCGGCCGCGACCTCAACGACCCCAGCCGCATGCTCTACAGCAAGCAGGAGTGGTTCAAGACGCGCGCCGAGATGGCCGCCATCTTCAGCGACGTGCCCGAGGCGCTGGCCAACACCGTCGAGGTGCTGGCCAAGGTCGAGACCTACAGCATCGACCACAGCCCCATCATGCCCAACTTCGCCATACCCGCGTCGTTTGCCACGGAGGACGACTACCGCCAGCGCTTCACGCCGCAGCAGCTCTTCGACGAGTTCACGCACGACGAGAATGGCAACGTGGTGTGTTCCGACGACGACGCCCGCAAGAAGGTGGAGAAGCTGGGCGGCGTGGACAAGCTCTACCGCCTCAAGCTAGAGGCCGACTATCTGGCCCACCTCACCTTCGAGGGCGCCAAGCAGCGCTACGGCTGGCCACTGGAGAAGGATGTCGATGACCGTCTGCGCTTCGAGCTGCATGTGATGAAGACGATGGGCTTCCCGGGCTATTTCCTCATCGTGCAGGACTACATCAACGCCGCGCGCTATGAGCTCGGCGTGAGCGTGGGGCCGGGGCGCGGCAGCGCCGCCGGCAGCGCCGTGGCCTACTGCCTGGGCATCACCCAGGTGGACCCCATACAGTATGACCTGCTGTTCGAGCGTTTCCTCAACCCCGACCGCATCTCCCTGCCGGATATCGACGTTGACTTCGACGACGACGGCCGCGGCAAGGTGCTCTCGTGGGTCACGCAGAAGTATGGCGTGGCCAACGTCACACACATCATCACCTACGGCACCATGGCCACCAAGCTCGCACTCAAGGACGTGGCGCGGGTGCAGAAACTGCCCATCGACGTGAGCAACGCCCTCTGCAAGGCCATCCCCGACCGCCTGCCCGGCGACCTGAAGATGAACCTCAAGAACGCCATCGCCAGCGTGCCCGAGCTGCAGCAGGCTGCCGCCTCGCCCAACCATCTGTTGAGCGAGACGGTGAAGTATGCCCAGATGCTCGAGGGCAACGTGCGCAACACCGGCGTCCACGCCTGCGGCGTCATCATCTGCCGCGACGACGTGTCCGACTGGGTGCCCGTCTCGACAGCCGAGGACAAGGAGACCGGCGAGCGCCTGCTGTGTACGCAGTACGAGGGTTCGGTCATCGAGGACACGGGCCTCATCAAGATGGACTTCCTCGGCCTGAAGACGTTGAGCATCATCAAGGAGGCCGTGGCCAACATCCACGACAGCCTCGGCATCAACATCGACATCGACGCCATCGACATCGAGGACAGCGCCACATATCAGCTCTACTGCGAGGGCCACACCGTGGGCACCTTCCAGTTTGAGTCGGCAGGCATGCAGAAATACCTGCGCGAGCTGCAGCCATCGACCTTCGAGGACCTCATAGCCATGAACGCCCTCTACCGCCCGGGACCCATGGACTACATCCCCGACTTCATCGACCGCAAGCAGGGGCGCAAGCCTGTGACCTACGACATACCGTGCATGGAGGAATACCTGCGCGACACCTACGGCATCACCGTCTATCAGGAGCAGGTGATGCTCCTGAGCCGCCAGCTGGCCAGCTTCACGCGCGGCGAGAGCGACACGCTGCGCAAAGCCATGGGCAAGAAGCTGCGCGACAAGCTCGACCACATGAAGCCGCAGTTCATCAGCCAGGGTCAGGCCAACGGCCACGACCCCAAGGTGCTGGAGAAGATATGGGGCGACTGGGAGAAGTTTGCGAGCTACGCCTTCAACAAGAGCCACGCCACATGCTACTCGTGGGTGGCGTACCAGACGGCGTGGCTCAAGGCCAACTTCCCGGCCGAGTACATGGCAGCCGTGATGACGCGCAACCTCGACAACATCTCCGAGATCACCAAGCTCATGGAGGAGTGCCGCAGCCTCGGCATAGAGACGCTGGGCCCCGACGTCAACCACAGCCGCCACAAGTTCAGCGTCGATGAGCAGGGCAACATACGCTTCGGCCTGGCAGCCATCAAGGGCTTTGGCGAGAGCGCCGCAGAGGCCGTCATCGCCGAGCGTCTGCGCGGCGGCCCCTTCCGCGACATCTACGACTTCGTGGAGCGCGTGAACATGATGGCCGTCAAGCGCAGCGGATTGGAGAGCCTGGCCCTGAGCGGCGCGCTCGACTGTTTCCCCGAGGTGCGCCGCGAGCAGTATTTTGCCAAAAACGTGCGCGGCGAGACGTTCGCCGACACGCTCATACGCTTCTCGCAAGCCTACCAACAGAGCCAGCAGGAAGCGGCCAACTCGCTATTCGGCGCCATGGAAGAGGTGGAGATAGCACGACCCGTGCCGCCGGCCGACTACGAGGAGTGGAGCCTGCTCGAGCGCCTCAACCGCGAGCGCGAGCTCGTGGGCATATACCTCTCAGCACATCCCCTCGACCCCTACTACGTCATCCTCAACGACATCTGCAACGCCCATGCCTCCGACCTGCACCAGCTCGACGACCTCGTGGAGCAGGAGGTGCGCTTCGGCGGCATCGTCACCAAGGTGCGCAACGGCGTGAGCAAGAGCGGCAAGGCTTTCGGCTTCGTCACCATCGAGGACTACAGCGGCTCCTTCGAGCTGCCGCTATGGGGCCAGGACTGGGCCACATGGGCCAACTTCATGGCCGTGGGCAGCGCTATCTACGTCACTGCCGAGGTTCGGCCATCGCCCTACAACGCCTCGCGCATCGACATCAACGTGGGGCAGGTGCAGTACCTGGCCGACATTGGCACTTCGCTCGTGCGCAACATCACCCTCGTGTTGCCGCTGAGCCACACCACCGAGGACACGCTCTTCTTCATCGACAACCTCACGCGCAGCCACGCCGGCGACGTGCCGCTCCACATCTTCGTCCTCGACCCCGAGGGCAAGATGAACCTGCGCCTGCGCTCGCGCTCGCGCCGGGTGGCCGTAACCCGCGAGCTGCTCACCGACTTCACGCGCGAGTTCCAGGACATCGACAGTTTCACCTACCGCATCAATGATGCCTAACACCACGCCCCCGACATGAAAGCATTACTCCGGGCCTTGGCCATGGCCGGCGCACTGGCCGCCAGCTTCCAACCCACGGCCACCGCCGACATCAATACAACCAACCAACAAACCCCTAAAACAACAAAGACAATGGCATTAGCAATCACTGACAGCACCTTCGACCAGCTCGCCGCACAGGGCAAGCCCATGATGGTCGATTTCTGGGCCACTTGGTGCGGCCCATGCAGGAAAGTAGGTCCCTACGTGGAAGAGCTTGCCGAGCAGTATGCCGGGCAAGCCATCATCGGCAAAGTCGATGTCGATGAGAACGACGAACTGGCCATACGCTTCGGCGTGCGCAACATACCCACCATCCTCTTCATCAAGGACGGGCAGGTGGTCGACAAGCAAATCGGCGCAGCGCCAAAGGCCGAACTCGAGAAGAAACTGCAAGCCATACTCTGAAACCCTTCACCCCCACCACACACCACCATGGACGACGAATTGCTGCTTGGAGCCGAGGATGACCTCCACGTCGTGGAGTTCATCAAAGCCTACATCCCCCAGGAGGTCAAGACCCGTTTCAACGACAACGACATCTACTACTTCATCGACCTCATGGCAGAGTACTTCGAGGAGAGCGGACTGCTCGACCAGGAACCCGACGCCGATGGCACGGTGGAGATAGACACCGAAGCCGTGGCCGAGGCCCTCGCCGCCAAGGCGCGCAAGGAGAAGTATGGCGACTTCGACCCTGCCGACATCGTATGGATTGTGCAGGGTGAGCTGGAATACGGCGAGTAGGCCCCGTGCCTACTTGCCGCGTAAGATACGTTTTATACTGTCAAGCTTCGCCAGGGCCTGCAGCGGCGTGAGATTATCCACGTCGAGTTCCAGGATCTCGTCGCGTATCTGCGAGAGCACGGGGTCGTCGAGCTGGAAGAAATTCATCTGCATGGCTTCCTGCTGCGGAGCTTGGCCTATGCGCGTGCCGGCACCGAGGGAGGTGCCCTTGGCCGAGCCCTCCAGCTGCTTGAGTATGGTCTCGGCGCGGAGCACTATGTCGCGCGGCATGCCGGCCATCTGCGCCACGTGGATGCCGAAGCTGTGCTCCGAGCCCCCGGGTTCCAGCTTGCGCAGGAAGATGACCTTGCCGGCGGCTTCGCGCACGCTGACGTTGTAGTTGCGTATGCGCTGGAAGCGCTCGGCCATCTCGTTGAGTTCGTGGTAGTGGGTGGCAAAGAGCGTGCGCGGGTGGCCCTTGTCCTTCTGGTGGAGATACTCCACGATGGCCCATGCTATGCTGATGCCGTCGTAGGTCGAGGTGCCTCGCCCAAGCTCGTCGAAGAGCACGAGCGAGCGCTCGCTGATGTTGTTCAGTATGTTGGCAGCCTCGCTCATCTCGACCATGAACGTGCTCTCGCCGGCGCTGATGTTGTCCGACGCCCCCACGCGGGTGAAGATCTTATCGACCACGCCCACGTGGGCGCTGTCGGCAGGCACGAAGCTCCCCACCTGCGCCATGAGCGTGATGAGCGCCGTCTGCCGCAACAGGGCGCTCTTGCCGGCCATGTTGGGGCCGGTGATGATGAGTATCTGCTGCGTCTCGGTGTCGAGGTGCACGTCGTTGGCCACATAGCGCTCGCCAGGCGCCATCTGGCTCTCGATGACGGGGTGGCGGCCCTGGCGGATGTCTATCTCGAGGCTGTTATCCACCACGGGGCGTATGTAGCCTCGCTCGGCAGCCACCTTGGCGAAGGCGAGCAGGCAATCCAGCTGCGCCAGCAGCTGTGCGTCATGCTGTATGTCGGGCGTGAAGTTGGCAATGTCGCCCACCAGCTGCGCGAAGAGCTGCTGCTCGAGCACGAGGATGCGCTCCTCGGCTCCGAGTATCTTCTGCTCATACTGCTTCAGCTCCTCGGTGATATAGCGCTCGGCGCCCACAAGCGTCTGCTTGCGAATCCACGTCTCGGGCACACGGTCCTTGTACGTGTTGCGCACCTCGAGGTAGTAGCCAAACACGTTGTTGTAGGCCACCTTCAGGCTCTGGATGCCCGTGGCCTCCGCCTCACGGCGCTGCAGCTGCAGCAGGTAGTCCTTGCCGCCAGTGGAGATGTCGCGCAGCTCGTCGAGCTCCGCGCTCACGCCCGACGCCATCACGCCGCCACGCTGCAGCGTGGCCGGCGGGTCGGGGCGCAGCTCGCGCTGTATGCGCTGGCGTATGCTCTGGCAGGGCTGCAGCTGCTCGCCGATGCGCCGCAGCGTGGCATCGTCGCTGCCCAGGCACGCCCGCTTGATGGGTTCTATGGCCTCGAGGGCGAAGCGCAGCTGCACGATGTCGCGCGGCATGGCGCGCCCCACGCTCACCTTGGCGGTGATGCGCTCCAGGTCGGCGATGCGGTGGAGCTGCTCGTCGATGAGTTCGCGCAGCTCCGGGTGGCGGAAGTAGTGGTCCACGATGTCCAGGCGGCTGCCTATCTGCACGGCGTCGCGCAGCGGGAAGAGCAGCCAGCGGTGGAGCAGACGCGCCCCCATGGGCGTGATGCTCTTGTCGAGGATGTCGAGCAGCGAGCGGCCGCCCTCGCCTTGCGCACGGATAAGCTCGAGGTTGCGCACGGTGAAGGCATCGAGGCGCACATAGCGCTCCTCGTCGATGCGCGCGATGCTGGTGATGTGGTGGAGCTGCGTGTGCTGCGTCAGCACCAGGTACTGGAGGATGGCGCCGGCCGCCACGATGGCCTGGCTCATGCCGTCGATGCCGAAGCCCTTGAGCGAACGCACCTCGAAATGGCGGCACAGGCGGTCCATGGCCGTCGGGAGGGTGAACACCCAGTCGTCGAGCTCGAAGGTGACATAGCGTGTGCCGAAGCAACCCTCGAACATGCCCTTGCGGCCATGCTCATAGAGCACCTCCTTCGGCGCAAAGCTACCCATGAGCTTGTCGATACGCTCGGCGCTGCCCTCTGCCACCAGCCATTCGCCGGTGGAGATGTCCAGGAAGCTCACGCCCACCATGTCCTCGCGGCCGAAGTGCACAGCCGCCAGGAAGTTGTTCTCGCGATGGTTGAGCACCGTGTCGCTCATAGCCACGCCGGGAGTAACCAGCTCCGTGATGCCGCGCTTGACGAGCTTCTTCGTCAGCTTGGGATCCTCAAGCTGGTCGCAGATGGCCACACGCCGGCCGGCGCGCACGAGCTTGGGCAGGTACGTGTCCAAGGCGTGGTGCGGGAACCCCGCCATGTGCGTCACCTCGCCCTCGCGGCCATTGTTGCGCTTGGTGAGCGTGATGCCGAGAATCTCGGAGGCCTCAACGGCATCGTCGCCATAGGTCTCATAGAAGTCACCACACCTGAAGAGAAGCACCGCATCGGGGTGCTTGGCCTTGAGGTCGAAGAATTGCCGCATCATCGGCGTTGTCTGAGCCATAGTATGTAGGCAGCGCCATCTGCGCCGCATGTGGATTAATAGGGCTGCAAAATTACAACTTTTACTCCGATAAGCCGCCCATCGAATGCAAAAAAATCATAAAAACACCCACTGACCGCTAAAAAAACAATACCCAAGGCGGCAAACCATAAACTTTTTCCATATCTTTGCACCCGCTAACAGCTGCCCTGATGGCGGAATCGGTAGACGCGCTGGTCTCAAACACCAGTGGGGAAACCCGTGCCGGTTCGACCCCGGCTCAGGGTACTGAGCAGAACTCAAAAGCAATCGCCAAACCTCTTGTTTCCAGAGGTTTGGCGATTTTTCTTTCCTGAAACATCTGTGCATCTTTGCCATGCCATCACGTGGTGACGGCGCCACACAACACCTTTTGCCACACCACGTAACACCTTTTGCCGCAAAATGTAATGCCATTTGCCGCGCCACGTAACATCTTTTGCCGCGGCGCGTAACATCAATTGCCGCGGCGTATGACGAAGCATGCCACGGCATGTAACATCACACGCCGTGGGGGCAGGCATGCGAAACGGCTGCCTACTCATATCCCCCCACTGATGTGGCACGCAATCGAACCGCCAAAGAGACCGCAACGCGGTCTCCGCTCAATAACCGCAGCGTCCGAAGGACCTGCGGTAGGCGGAAGATGACGGGAAGCACTCTGGAAGAGTGCCCCAACACAGCAGATGGGCGACTCTTTCAGAGTCGATATACTAACAGGCTCATGTATCCGGGGGTGCTCGCTACGCTCGTACCCACGGTTATTGAGAGGAGACGCTTCCAGCGTCTTGGTGGTTCGCTTGCAGAGAATCATAACGTTTGAGTCCACTTGAAAAAGTCCCGCGCTCGGCCCGCAGGGACGCTCTAAACTTAAAGAAGGGACGAAAAGAACACAGGGAGGGGCGCCCCCTCTTGGGAATCAGGTAGTTACGACTAAACCCCGAAGGGAGGTGGGGACAGGGCATGGAGGACTTTTTCAAGTGGACTCACGTTTGCAGATAGTCATAAAAAAGGCGGTAGTAACTTCACAGTCGCTACCGCCCGAAACTATGTCTTATGCTTAGATTGAAGAATGACTCTACTTAGTCACTACCTTTTTGCCTCCGACGATGTTCAGCCCCCTGCGCGGCGACGCGAGGCGCTGGCCAGCGAGGGAGAATATGCGGGTGTCGTTGGCCGTGGGTGTGGCGACGTCGGCGATGGCTGTCGGCACATACCTAATGGGGGTGTATTGCACGTTGTCCTGCCTGACCTCCTGCTCGTTTGGCGTCACGAGGAGTATGTTTTCCACGGCCAAAGGCTCAAAGCGGTAGTCGGCAGTGGCTTCCACGGTCATCGTGATGATGGCCCCCTCCTTGCCGGTGAGCAAGGCGTTGCTGCTTGAGGCGAGGAGGAAGCGTATGGTGCCGTCGGCCTGTGGGTAGGCGTCGAGCGAGTGCTTGCGCCATGTGGTGCGTCCAGCGATGTCGATGTCGTAGTCGCCGTCGGTGGTCTTCAGCGTCATGCCATCGGGCAGGCGCAGGTCGAATTGCACCAGCGTAATCTCGTCGTCGGGGTTGATGAGGTCGATGACCAGCACACCCTCGCTGCCGCCTTTGGTGATGGAGAACTCCTCTATGGCGAGCTTGGCCGTGCCCGTGGTGGGTGGTGTCACGGGTGTCTGTTCGCCAATAGAGCATGTGCAAGCCTCTTGCGTTATCTCCTTCTCGGCGGGTGTGACCATGAGTATGTTGTCCAGCGTGATGGTGCCGCCGGTGAAGCTGGCGTCGGCCACCAGCGTCATCGTGATGATGGCGCCCTCGGTGCCCGTGAGAGTGGCGTTGCTGTTGGAGGCGAGCAGGAAACGTATGGAGCCGTCGGGCAGCCGGTTGGCGTCGAGCGAGTGCTTGCGCCAGGTGGTGCGCCCGGCGATGTCGTAGTCGAAGTCGCCGTCGGTGGTCTTGAGTGCGAGGCCAGCGGGCAGGGTCATGTCAAACTGCACCAGTGTTATCTCGTCGGCGGGATTGGCGAGGCTTACGACGAGTTCCTGCGTCTCGCCGCCCTTGATGTCGAAAGGCTCTATGCTGAGCGCCGTGGCAGCTGGTGCGCGCGTCTCACGGGGTATGCGCCTTGGTGCTTTTGTGCTCTTGCCGAGCACCATGTTCACCAGCGCGACGTAGTCGGTGCCGTTGACCTGTGTGTCGCCGTTGACGTCGGCGGCGGGCGTCTGCTGGCTTTTGCCAAGGATGATGTTTGTCAGCGCCACCAGGTCGGTGCCGTTGACGGTGCCGTCGGCGTTGACGTCGCCGCTCATGCTGCTGTCAAAGGTGATGATGCGGTGGCCCTTGGCGTCGTAGTACTTCAGCACGATGTCCTCGTCAGCAGCGTATAGGAACACGGAGAGGGTGGCGCCGAGGAGTTCCGACCACTGGCTCACGCCCCGGCACTCGTCGCCCACGAAGGCGGCGATGACATCGCCCACGGCCGGCGTGATGCCAGCCGCGGCGAGTGTGGCTTCAGGGTCGATGGTCGTCACCACGGGGTATTTTGCCGTGCCGAGGGTGAAGAATGGCACGAAGTCGTCGTAGATACCAAGGTTGGCATCCTCGTCGAGCGTCATCTTCTCAGCGAGCGTGAACAGCTGCTTCAGCTGTGCGTTGTAGTACTGCAGGGTGATGTCAACGTTGTCGCCGCTGCCCTCGTTGCTGTAGGCTTTCAGGAGGAAGCGCGTGGCATCCACGGTGCCATTGGCCTGCACCAGGGGGCTTGCCAAGCCTCGCAGCTCGTCGCCGACGAAGATGGCCATGAGGTCGTTGGGCGTGGCATAGGGTTGCAGCTCCTCCTCGATGGTGATGAGCATGACGGCGAAGGTGGAGTATGCCGCTGCCTGCGGCTCCTGCCATTCGGGTCGTTGCTGGTTGTAGCGCCAGTCGATCTGCCATTGCGGTGCCTGCTCCGCAGGCGTGACGGTGTATGCCGCCGCGTGCGTGGCAAAGGCCGCCGCGAGCAGTGCTGTGCTAAGTAGCTTCTTATAGTTCATGTCTGTGTCTGATTGGTTACTTACTTTATGACGACTTTCTTGCCATTGAATATATACACACCCTTCTGGCGCTTGTCGGGGCGGCGTGGCAGCTTGATGCCGTCGAGGGTGTACCATGTGCCAGGCAGCTGGTCGTCGGCGATGAGGCTGATGTCCGTCAGGTTGCCGTCGAGGCCGATGGCGTAAGGCTCGTCGGGTGTACCCACGATGGCGTTGGCATGGAAGGTAATCGCGCCGGGCGACACGGCCACGATGTCGCCGTTGCGCTCGATGGCGAAGCGCACGCTGGCCGGCCTCTCGCCGCCGATGGTGAGATAGAGTATCGGCTGTCCGGCAGCGTATTCGTCGCAGCCCTCTCTCACCACGGCGCTGCCCACGGCATTGCCGTCGGTGTAGGCCACGAGGCGGTCGCCCTCCTCAAGGGCGAAGCCCTCGGCGATGGCCGAGACGGACATCGTGTTGCGCCAGGTAGCGACCTCGCTGCGCTGCACCTTGGGGGCGCTGCGCCGTGTCGTTGACGTCCAGTCCTCGCGGAAGCTGCTGTTGATGTCGAAGTACGGGTATGTGAACGACACCTCGTCCAGGCCCTTGCGCAGGAGCATGTAGCCCTCGCCGGGCTTCATGTACTGCAGGCTGCCGCGCCAGCGCCCTGCGTTGCCGGTCTTGGTGAAGTAGGCAAACTCGGTGTGGCTCTTGACGACGTCGCCCGTCTCGGCATGGTCGTAGTAGTCGCTCAGTGCCGTCTCCACGCTCAGGTTGGTCATCGGGGTGTAGCCGATGGCGTTCCATCCCGTGGCCACGGTGATGGTGCGTGTGCTGTCGGCTTTGATGACCGTTCCGCCGACGGGGAAGGTGCTGTCATCCTGCACCTTGATGGCGTAGGACTTCTTCGGCGAGATGACCATATTCAGCGTGCTACCGGTGGCAAGCCACTGATTGTCCTTATACACCAGCGTCGTGTCGCTGCTCAGGTCGGTGAGGATGTCGCCCTCGTTCCAGCGCTTGCTGCCGAGCAGGGCGTTGACGTCGTCGAGCTGACTGCTGCACACGTTGAACGACACCCAGTTCCAGCCCTTGGAGAGGGCAAAGTTCTGCATGAAGGCTTCGCCGCCCTTGAAGCGCACGGGCGTGTCGGCTCCGAGCATGGCGTCTTTGGCGAAGGTGATGGCGGGCGTGGGTTTGATCACCAGCTCGCGTCCGGTGCTGTACTGCCACAGGCGGAAGCTCAGCTCGCGGCCGTTGGCAATGTTGTCATAGACGGTGAGGTAGAGTGCCG
Organism: Bacteroidaceae bacterium; assembly: GCA_017445145.1. Taxonomy (GTDB): domain Bacteria; phylum Bacteroidota; class Bacteroidia; order Bacteroidales; family Bacteroidaceae; genus Physcousia. Next base: position 15,602 of record JAFSVI010000152.1, read on the forward strand.
TCTCGCCGCTCTGCGGGTCGTGGCTGATGTTGGCAAAGCCGTGGCAGTTGTTCTCGCTGTCGAAGGCGCCCACGATGTCGCGCGTGTCGGTGTCGAGCTCGTCGTAGAGATACACCTGTCCGCTGATGCTCATGGAGTTCTCCAGCATGTCGCCGCTGATGGTCTTTGCCCAGTCGGGCTGCTCGCCCTCCACGGTGAGGTTGAGGTGGAAGGGTTCGGTGATGCCATTCTCGTCGGTGAGGTAGATAATCTCGTTGTACGTGCCGATGTTCAGGTCCTTGCTGGCCGTGGCATTGACGTAGTCGAGCGACTGCGGTGCTATCATGTCGCTGCTCTTGCTGAGAGTGAGCCAGCGCGGGCAGTTCTCGATGGTGTAGCTGTGGGTCGTGGCGCTGTTGTTGTAGAACGGCAGCTCCACCGACTCGCCGGCGCCATACTTCATGGTGTAATCCAGGCGGTTCACCACCCACTGCAGGCTGCTGTTGGTGACAAGATAGCAAGCCGTCTGTGGCGATGCCATGGTGTTGCCGTTGCGGTCCTCGATGTCGCGCATCGTCACGTAGATGTTGCGGTGGTTGAGGCGTGCGGCCGGCTCGTCGAGCTCGACGAGCACCTGGTTGCCCTTGCCGATGAACGAGAACTTCATGTTCTTAACCTCCTCGAAGGGCACCACGGGTGCTGCGTTTTCGATGTCGAGGTGCTGCAGCACCACCTGCTCGTCATCGACGAAGAAGTAGTCGCGCACGAGCGTGTCGGTGGGTTCCTTGGTCAGCGGGTCGAGCTGATAACGTGGCTGCCCCTTGTCGTCGATGTAGAGCTTCTTGCTGTAGGCGTAGGGCACGAGCACGAGGTCATTGTCCTTCTGTCGCTCGGTGCGGTCGAAGCTCAGATATGTGAGCAGGCCGGCCTCGTCGCCATTGGGGCTCTTGGATGCGTAGGTGGTGATGAGCTGTTCGGGCAGTGCCTGTGCGAAGAATATCAGCTCGTCGATGTTGCCCGCGAGGGCGTCGCTGCCGTCGATGACCTCCACGTCGCCATTGTCCTTGACGAGGTCGTAGCGTGTGGCTCCGATGAGTGGGTGTCCGCCGCTGATGCCGCCGAGGCTATCGACCTCGAAGGTGGTGCGCAGCTCCTTGTCCACATAGATGCCCGCCACGTTGCGGCCGCGGTTCACCGACATGGCGAAGTGGTGCCAGCCGCCGTCGCTCCAGTTGCCGGGCACCTCGGCCGCGAAGCCGTTGGAGCGGTACACCAGCTTGTCGCCTTCGAAGCCTATGTGGAACTGGCTGCCGGCGCCGTTGTCCTCACGGAGGCCGCGCCCGTTGGAGAGCAGCGCTCCGCGCCCGTCGGCATCGGTGCGGAACCAGAACATCAGCGTGTAGTCGTGGTCAGCGGTGCGGTTCAGGGCGTTCTGGTCGAGGCGTATGCCCTTGTCGGCCTTGTCCACGCGGAGCGACACGCCGCGCGGTATGGCCCACGAGGCACCCATCAGGCGGGCGTTGGCGCCCTGGGTGTAGTCGGTGACATAGTCGCCCGAACCCTCGTTCATCGGGTAGTAATCGACGAGGTCCTTCTCGTAGCCCGTGAGGCGCTGGCCGCCGTAGGTGCCGCCGACGAGGGCGCCGTCCAAGGCGGCATACCACAGGCGTGCCTCCATCATCCGGCCCTCGTAGTACTGGCTCTGCGTGCGGTCCTGCTCGTTGGTGCGCCCGAAGATGAGCGTCCCGGTGCTGTTGTAGAGCGCCGTCAGCGTGTGGCGGCCGATGTCCTTGCCGCCGTTGAAGAATGTCAGCACGCTGTCCGTCTGGTTGATGGCAAGCGCCACGTGGACGAAGGTGTTCTTGTCTATGGCGGCGTCGGAGGTGTAGGTTTGCTCATCGACGACGGCCTTGAGCTTGAAGTCGCTGGTGAGCCACAGCTGCAGCTTCTGGCCGTTGGTGCCGTGGGAGAAGAGCGGCATGTCGCGCCCCGTCTCGGCCGGTTTGACCACCAGGTCGATGGTCAGGTCCTTGCCGCTGAAGTTGCGCTTGGCCTCTGTTTCCACGCTGGCCTTGCCGCCAAACTGCACGCTGACGGTCTCGGAGAGCGAGTTGTTGTTGACCTCGCCCTTCACCTCGAAGTTGGTGATGGCCGAGAGATTGTTGTATTCGATGTCCTCCGAGAAGTTGAACACAATGTCGTCGCCGGCCGTCAGCAGACCGCTCTTGGGTTCGGGCGTGCCAAACAGCTGCGGGCGGCGCGTGTCCTTGATGCCGCTGATGACCTTCGACGGCGTGCTGAGGAAGTCGCTGCCGTTGCGGCAGAAGAGCACGGCGCGGAGGTCGTAGCTGCGCTCCATGACCCAGCCGTCGCCGTAGAACTCGGTGACGATGTTGCCGTTTTCGGGTATGAGCTTGCGCACGCCGTTGGCCTTGGCCATGAGCGAGTCGCTGGCATAGAAGGAGCTGAGGTTCGTCCACGAGTCATCGCCGCGCTGCGACTCCTTGTACTGGAACTCGATGTGGTCGAAGTTGTGCTGGTGGCGGTCGAAGCCGTTGATGGTGACGGGCAGATACCAGCCGCGCTTACCGTCCATCTGCGCCATGGTGTTAAGCACCCACTTGTCGCCCGGAGTGGCGATGTTCACGCCGCCGGCCTCGTGCAGGAAATGCACGTCGAAGGTGGTCACTGCCAAGGCATTAGTCGGATCTGTCGGCGACATCACGCCGATGGCCAGCTTCTCGAAGTCGAAGCACTGGCCGGCACGCACCTCCATCTGCAGCATCGTCTCTGTGCCCGGGACGACGGTAATGGTCATGCCGCTGGTGGTCAGCGGCTGTCCGTTGATGCTGATCTTGGCGCCGTTAGCATTCAGCTGGTCGGCAGCGAAAAGCTGCAGAACGGTCAGGCCTTCGGTGGCCTCGGGCTTCTCGCTCTCGTTGGAGACGAAGACCATGAAGTGGGCCGCGTCGTCGATGGACACACCGCTCACGCTCTGCTTGTCGAGGCGTATCTTCGGGTTGCAGATCTTCAGCGTGCGGGCATCGAGCACCTTGCCGGGGTCGTAGAACTGTGTCTTGCGTTCGTCCTCCCAAGGATTGGCGGTGGAGCCGCCACGGGTGCGGAACACGAAACCGCGCGGACCCTGTATTTTGTCTTCTTTCAGCGCCTTCTGCACGTAATACTGCACGTCCTCGGTCAGGGTGTTGTAGTTGAAGTTCGTGAACACATCGGTGACTCCCACAAACTCGCCATTCTCGTTGAGGGGCGTTTTCACGCGGTAAACATCCACGTTCAGATGGCTGCTCGGGTCGGGGGCGATGGTGAAGCTCTCCGTGCGGGTGTATGACTTCGCCTGTGAGTCGGCACCCACGGTATTGAAGAGTGCCACGGGAATAAGCGTCCATTGGAACAGTTCGCCAGAGAAATACACCTCCGACTTGGTGCCCCTGTTCAAATTGACGTTAGAGCCGTCGGCGGTCGGAGTTGTCCAGGTCTTCATCTCTTGCAGCGAAAGGGCTATACTGGATGCCAGCGTAACACCCAGTGATGCGCCCGCAGTGTAGTAGGTCAGCGCTTTGGAGCCGGCTCCGAAGTAGTCAACCTGCGTGGCGATGGGGAAGTAATTCATCCACGAGGTGGAGAAGTTGCTGGCGAAGGTCTCGCTGTAGTTCACGCCCGCAGTGCCTGCCACGTCGTAGTTGGCAACGAGGTCGTGGACGGTCATCTTCTCGCCCTCGTTCTGAGCTATCATCTGTATCCAGGCCTTGATGGTCTGGTATTTCTCTATCACCTCGTCGCTGAAGTCCTCAGACGTCTTGCCACTGGGCAGCACCACGAGATAGTTGATGCCCTTCTCAGGCTTGTCGATGGTGTCGTTGTAGGCATGGCCATCGATCTTCTTGCTGTTCACCACGGCGAACAGGGAGTCGGTGGGTTCGCGCAGCGAGAGATAGACGGGGCGCTGGGTGCTGTTGGCAATCTTCTGGGCATCTTCCTTGGTGCCGAGGTACATCAGGTCAACAATCTCCTTCGCCTTGTCGGGGATGATCTGCGTGAGGATTTGCTTCTGCGAATAGATGAACTGCGACTGCACCTTGGGGCCATAGCCTAACGCCACGTCGCGAATGAGGTGGTATTTCTCCTCCGTTCCGTTCTTGCCTATCCGCTTTCCGCTGGCAATCTCGACGACGGTGCCATACTCGATAGTCTTGCCGACATCGGAAACCATGCCTCCAGCGGGAGCCGTGCGGGCGATGATGGCGTTGTACATGCTGTCGGTCACGGCACGGATGGTGGACATCGGGGTCACCACGACGTTCTGCACCGTGCCGATGTACACGTCGGCATCGGCACCCACCATGGTCGGGTCGCCACTCGTGCTGACGGCGTTGTTGAGGGCCATCGTGTAGGAGAAAGCCTTGCTGCCCTGTCCATTGTACATCAACTGGTCAACATCGCCCTCTGTGGCATCGCCCATATAAATCGGACCGACAGCCGTGCCGGAACCCTGCGGTGCGACCACGGAGGCCGACACCGTCTGGAGCTTCTTGCCTTCTTTATAGGAGAAGTAGAGGCCTGCTGAAATCGACAGGTTCATCATGTACGTATAGTTGAGCGTAGCGCCCTTGGCCAGAGTGTTCGTACTGTAGGAACCCGGCGGGTCGCGCAGGATGTCGAACAGCACGGGCTGCCCCTCGGAGAGTACGGTCTTGGCATCGCCCACGGGGAACATGTTGAGTACGTAGCCATGCAGGGGAGCGGCCTCGTAGAAGGTGCCATCGCGCTCCACGGTGAAGGAAACCGTCTTCAGGGCATTCAGGCCCGTGAGCAGCGTAGTGGTTTGGTCTGCCTTCAGGGTGAACAGGGCACGTCCCAGGCTGTCGATCTCCACGGGAGGCTCAAAGAGTGATTTCTCCGAGAAGGCTTTCATGCCGTTCTGCATGCGTGCCTTGCCTCCTCCCATCGTCACGAGGTCTGTCTTCCCGGCGACAGGGTCGTTGTTGTAGATATAGCGCTCGGCCACTTGCAGCTGGATACGGTACTGGCGCTCCATGCTGAACACAGGGTAGTCGAAGCTGTAGAGCGTCTGTGTAGAGTCGAGCGGGTTCGGGTATGCCAGAGGCACCTCTGCCATGTCACCGTTCAGCTCGGTAGCCATGTAAGATTTGTCGCCGAAGTAATCGAACGTGTCGTAGCCAAGCTGCTTGTAGGTGACCTCCACAGGGTTGTGGAAGATGCGGTTGTAAACGGCATGGTAGCTGGCCGTGGGCTTGCTCACCGTGATGGTATCGACATCCTTGTAGGTGCCCGCGTATGTGGTATCCACCGGGGTAAGGCAATCGGTCAGGTCTATGACCTCGCTGACCTGTCCCTCCTGGAACAAGGTGGGATAGCCCTTGCAATAGACCTGCTGCACCTTCCAGCGCACGGGTGGCAGCATCAGCATGTACTCGCCAGTCGTCGCGTCGGGATAGACCGTCATGCGCTTGCGCTGGGTGGTGACGGTGGTGTAGTGACGGTCGCCGCCACGCGGGTGGCGCACCACCTCCTCGCGCTGCGTGCGGTTGGGGTTCTGGTTGTCATAGACGAGCCACGAGGTGTTGTCGCCCTCAAGGGTGAGCACCACCGTCAGCGAGTCGCCCAGGTTGTTCTTCGAGAGGTTGTTGAGCAGGGGCTTGCTGCCCTGGTCGTCGCCGCCCACGACGCGGCCGGTGAGCTTCACCTTTGTGGCGTCGTAGAAGTAGATGCCTGCCACGTCGCTCTTGATGCTCTGCGCACCGCTGTTCTTGTACCAGCCGTCGCCGGTGAACACGTGGCCGTCCTTCACGGCCTGGATGGTGTTGTTGCCGTCAACCAGGCGGAAGGAGAAGGAGCCGTCGTAGTCGCTCTCCACGAACTCACCCTTGACGTTGTGCATCTTGCGGCCGTTCACCAGGAAGTTGACACCCTTCACGGGGATGCTCGTGCCCTCGTACATCACGTAGCCGGAGAAACGGCGGCCGTTGTTGATGGTGAACTCGTTGAGCGTCACGTTGTTGCTGTGGGCGTCGAAGGTCACGGAGTAGTCGCCGCGGTCAAACTTGATGTCTTTGTCGCCCGTCACCACGGGAGCAACCTTGTAGGTCACTTCTGTGCTGTCGCGGTACGACAGCTCGTCGGCCACGAAGTAGCCGCTCTCGTCGGTGATGACGCTCGTCACCGTTTGGCCACCAAAGATGATGGCCACCTCGATGTCGGGAGCGCCAGTGCCGTCGTTGAAGCGCACATAGCCCTCCACGCGGCCCGTGTGCTTGCACTCGCCCACCTTCGCATCGGTCTCGGTGGTGTAGATACCTTCGCAGTCGTTCACGGCCACCACCCTGTACTCGTAAGTAGTGAGAGGCGACACGCTGGTGTCCTCGTAGCTCAGCTGGTCGATGTTGGCCGCTATCTCTTTCCACGCATCGTCGCCCTCGCCCTGGATGCGGCGCTCCACGCGGAAGTAGTCGATGGGCGAGCCGTCAGTGTTCCACGTCAGCAGCACGCTGCTCTGGCGCGTCTGCGTCAGCAGCTCCTTGTCGATGGTGCCCGTGTTCTTGTGGTAGAAGTCGGGCAGCGTCGGCTTGGTGGTGGTGGCATACTCAGGCTCATCTACCATCGTGGTGACGGGCACGATGTTGCTGCCCTCAATCTTCCACGTCTCGCCCAGCTTGCTGGAATAGTCATCGGAGGAATCCTGAACTGTGGAATGCATCAACGGAACCGCCTTGCCGTCAACCAACGTCCAGGCTTCCTTGCCTAAGGCCTCGACTTGCTCGGATGCGGTCAGAGTCTTCTCTGTTGTGTTCATGACCGGCACGGCATTGCCGTTGACAAGGTGCCACGTGTCAGCTTCTTTGGCGTTCATCAGGCTAACCACTTCGCTTTGGTTGGTCTTATTGTAATGATTAACCCCCCAGTCA
>JAFSVI010000153.1 GCA_017445145.1 Bacteroidaceae bacterium
GCCGACACCGCTGCCACCTGTAGCAAGGATATAACTGCCTTCAGGACGGCTGATAGCTGCCACGGAACCTGTTAGGGCGTTGCCCTCAGCGTTGCCGCCAGTGGTGATGCCGAAGTTGTAGGTAGTTGCCTCACCAGCGAGGATGACACCCGTATTGGCGGGAATGATGCTTCCCTCGACCGCCGTCAGTGTCAGGTATTCGCCCATGTCTGTTGCCGTGTAAGCGGTGACACCCGTGGGGATGGTCAGCGCTACGGGTGCGTAAAGGGTGGCATAACCGGCAGAGGTGATGGTGACGGGGAGGGAGGTGACGGCTTCTACATTGAAGCTATAGCCATTCGCATTCTTGGCACCACCAGCGTCGGTGTAAAGACCTGTGTTGGTGAAGAGATAGCGAGTATTGCCGAACAGCTTGATGCTGAGTACACCGAATTCGCTTGTACCATTGTCCTCAAAGGCCACGGCGGCAGCGGTTGCTCCAGCGGTAGTAGCCACACCAAGGAAATTGCTGTTATTTACAGCAGGATAGCCTCCGTTGCCGTAGTTGTAGAGGTTGGTGCCATCGAAGTACCAAATATCCTTGTTATCTGTCGGACTGGCGTTGAAGGCAGCGCGAGCGGTCTGTGTAGCATGGTTTTCGCCAATCAGGTAAGGCTGTGTTGAAACTTGCAATGCCGAACTCTTGATGCGCAGGAAACCAGAAGTTGGCACTACGGGAGCAGCAGCGAGGAAGCCCTCGTACCAAGTCTTCAGATTGTTGTAGTTGGTGGCATTGCCTTCGTAGCTGCTACCAGCGATAGCAGTGGCTACACCATTCAGAGCTACGGTGTATTCGTTATCGGTTGCAGGATATCCATACTGCCCTGCATTGGCCAACTTAGCAGCGATGGCGTTGTCCGACCAGTAGTTGGCAATCAGCACGTCGTAAGAGGGGGAATAGGTGACGGTGATGGTGTGGTTCTGGGTATCTACGACGATGGAGCCATCCTGAATGCTGTAGCCGCTCACTTCGTTTTGCGTGATGTTGCTGGTGGTCGGTGTCTCGGAGAGATAAACCGTGCCGGTGCCGAGGTTGACGATGGTGCCGTCAGAGAGTGTCACGGCATCCTCGCCGCCGTCGTTCAGACCTTCAACGGTCACGGTGTATTCTGTACCGAGGTCAACAGGCTCGAAGATCCACTGGCTGCCGTAGCTGTTCTGATAGTTCCAGCTGACGACATGACTGTTGCCGTTGCCTGCTGTAGCGTAATCATTGTTGTTGTGAGCGCCATTCAGGTAGAATGCACCAGTCGTGCCATTGTTACTGCTGAACAGCTCCGTGGAGAGGGTCGTGATGACGGTACGGTTGCTGGAAGTGATATTGGCGTAGGTGTTATCTCCCTTTGCAAATGGCACAGTGGAGTACAGCGAGCTGACGATGCTGCATGTGCCTGCACTCTTGTCGGACGTTACCGTCCACAGGTAGTTGTTGTTGGCGTGCGACACGCTGTTATCAATCTTGATGCGCGGCACCAGTTCGCCGTCATCGGTGATGAAGGCGTAGCAGCCCGTATTGCGGTTCTTGATGTAGTAGGTACCGTTGGGATAGACGGTAGCATCCTTAAGGGTTGCCAAATCCGTGGCAAGATTAGCCTCGGCATCTTCGATGGAAGCATAAGCCTCGATGGCACTGCGGAAGGTGTTGTAGGCAGCCGTTGTGGGGAAGCCGGGCTTGTCAAGGCTGGCAGCAGCAATGGTGTAAGTACTCAAAAGCGTTGCCAGGTATTCAGCATCCGACGGAGCTGCCTCTACGACGAAGGTTGAACCTGAATCCTTGCCGCCTGTCCAGAACGCCATATTGGCGGTACTGCGCTGATTGATAGCGTAACCTTCGGAAGTCTGGAGGAAGAAACCATTGGTGTAGCTTGAGCTGTGAGCAGGATACCAGACTTCGTAGTCCTGGCTACCGGATGTGCCGAGCGTAGCGTATGTAGCACCGCCTGTGCTGACATCACTAGCAGGAGAAGCTGAGCCTAGGACAAGGTCGTTTCCTGCAGCACGGTTCTTGAGTGTGAAGCCATCGTAGGGATTACCGAAGAAGGCCCACTGCGTGGTGCGGTCGCCAGCATTGGAGGCAGGCAACGTTACGTTAGGCGTGCCATCAGCAACGTAAGTGGGATAGTTGGCATTCTTCAGCTTCAGGTAGTACCACGTCGCGCTGTTGAAGCTTGTGGAGGCTTCGAAGGGAGCCACACACTTAGCATAGACCGTTGTGGCTCCAGAGGTCAGCGTTGTAATCTCCTCCGTGCAGTCGGCATCTGAATAATAGGTGTAGGTGCAATAGTCTTTTACGAGCGAAGAGGGGAGTGCAGGAGCGTTGCCGAGGATGTTTCCACCGACAGTAGCGGTGGCCACCTGTGAACCATTGAACATGACGTTGTAGGTAACATCCACAACCTCGCTTGCCTTTGCCACATAGATATAGAAGGTGGGTAAGTAGAGGGTGTTGTTCTTATTGGCTGTGTTGATGGTGAAATAGGTGGAATTGGTGTTCAGTCCCGTCACTTCAAAGGCCTTCGGACCCGTAGGATCGTTGTAGGGAGGAGCGCTGGCGACAACGGAAACAGAGCCGTCAGCCGAAGTCAACGTGTGAGGTGCATCTTTTGTATTCGCCGAACCGCCAAGATAATAGCCAGTGATGACATAGCCTGTGGGAGCCGTCATCGTGACGGTGTAGTCGGTAGCAGCTGCAGCAGTAACAAGGCTGAAGCACTTGCCGTAGTTGGAAACATTCACGGTAGCCTCATTGATGGTCAGGCCAGTGGAAGCCGTGATGGTTACGCCAGCCATGCCAGAGGCATCAGCAGTGGTGAAGGTCTGTCCCGAGAAGGCACCGTAAGCACTTGGCAGGTTGCCGGCAGAGGTCATTGCTACAATGACGGGAGTCGGAGACACCGTGACGTTGAGCGCTACATTTGCAAGATAGCCACCAGCCAAAACGAAGGAGGTCGATTGTGCACGCACCGTCACGGCAAGGGCATCGGCAAGGCTGTTTCCGCTGCTGATAACCGTGGCGGACTCTCCAGAAGGCGTAATGGTAACGTCGCTACCTGTAGCCGTGCCGTTGAGCGTATAGCTACTGATAACATAACCAGCGGGTACTTCCAACGTATAGGTGCTGGCATAGATGTCGCCGTTGGAGGTATCAATGCCCGTGCCGGCTGTCATAACGAGCAACGGTGTACTGCCGTCCGATGCGGTGACAGTCGATTTCCAAATCGGAGCCCATGCATCAGAGCTCACAGCGTTATTCTTCCAATAAACGCCTGTACTTGGGCTGACAGTAATCTGCGCCCACGCCCCGCTGACGCCCAGCGTCAGCAGGGCTAATAGAGTAAGTAGAGTTTTTTTCATTGTTATTGTAGTTAGGGTTTGATATGAGCCTCATTAGCATGCGCACACAAACCCTCGCTGCCGAGGTATGGCGACAGCGACGATGGAAGTAGTAAACGTTTTCTCATTGGGTAAGTGATTGGCAAGAGTAGAGTAAGTAAAGTTTTCCGTGTGTTGGGCGGCAGCAAGCGGACAGAGCCAAGCCTACAGCCATTCACCCGCGACAAAGATAGGCAAAAAGGCTGATGCGGCAAAGGAAAATGAGGGAAATTTGCATTTAGCACACGTTTTTTTGCTTTTCCCGCCCCACGGCCTTTGGCATCACAGCTTTTCTATGCGTTCTGGAAAGCCGACTGAACCTCAGCCGTGATACGCTTTGCCAGAGAGTCCGGGTCAGTATGAGCCGATTTGTTGACCAGGATATACAAAGATGTGTCATTTACTCGATAGTGAGCAAAAAGCCTCTCACCAATGACTGATGAAACGAACTTTCTGTATATCCGATAACGACGGGTGGCCTGACCAACCTCGTCATGCTCATCTGCAGAACCTATAAAGAAAAAAGAAGCATTAGGATCCCGGCCTAACAAATCCAGCATGATGTGATATAAAGTATAGAAGATGCTCCTTGGTTCAAAGGTGTTGGTCAGAAGGCTGAATTTGTCGTCACTATGCCGATGTGCCTTGTCGAAGAACTTCATGCAATAAACATGTTCCGAGAAGCGTTCAGCACGTACAATATATGTATGATTTGAGCGTAAAGACTTAAATCTGTATTGATAGGTCCTTTGTGAAAGGTAATAGCTACCTCCCTGTTCTATCATCCCAAGAACGAAAGGGTAGCCATCCGACATGGTCCGACCCTCCATCTCTTAAATGAGTTGTTTATATACAGGTATCTTCAGGCTCTCCAGTTCTGATGACGACACACGCACTGCGCCTGGTGTTGCATCGTAGTAGTCAACAGGATAGCGGTAGTCGCCGTTCGGCATCCTTACAGTGGTGACACGACGGGCAAGTGTCATGCCATCTGCTGTCTTTACATGCGTAGTTTTCTGCGAAATGATAACACCCATTGTACTAACAATAATCTTTTCTGGATGGCCACATAGAGTAAGACACGAGATTGAGCAAATAAGAATGGTGAGTCTTGACGGCCGAGCTTCGCGACAAAGATATGGAAAAAGGCTGATATGGCAAAGGAAAACGAGGGAAATCTGCTTTTAGCACACGTTTTTTTTGCTTTTCCGCCCCCGCCGGCATGGGCGTCACGGCATTTCTATGCGTCCCGCACCAACACACAATGCTCACCAAGTGGTGTCACACCACCTGATGAACATCGCAAGCACATGCCTATGCAATTCTGGATCTGTGTATTGGTTGGCGCCGACAGTGCGTGGCGTGCAGAAGAGACACGATGTAGGACGCGCCACGGGCTGTGACGCATCACGTGTCAGCGCACCACCTTGCGGCCGTCGCTGACGTATATGCCACAGCGCGTGGTGGTGGCGGCTACGCGGCGTCCGGCAAGGTCGTAGAGTTCGGGGCCGTTTGTACCGCAGGCCGACGGCAGGCTGCGGGCATCCTGGGCACCAAGGTCACCGACGCCGTCTGTCCACGTCTTGAGGCGTTCGATGCGGACGGCGTCGATGTAGAGGCGTGTGTTGTCGGCAGCGCCCTTGCCCTGAGACGTCTCCAGGCCGAGGCGGACGGTGACGTCCCCTGTCTCCTCCATCTCAAAAGGGATGGTGATGTCCTCCCATGTGTTGGGTGCAGCGGGGTAAGCGTAGGTCTCGGTGTAGGGTGTGCGGAGACCGCACAGCGAGGTGTTGACGTTGCCGCCGCTGGTCTGCACCTGTGTGGCCGTGCGCGAGGCCTGGTTGGGGCAAACGTAGTGGGCGAGGAAACGCAGGCGGTAGGTGCCGGCCTTGACGGTTGCCTTCTGCTCAATGGCGTTGCGTCCGGCGGTCCACGAGTTCATGATGCTGAGGCAGCGCGTCTGTGCGGCGTCGGCATAGCGCGCGGGTTGTGACATGATGCTGGCACTGTTGCCCAACGAGGATGGCGACACGCAATATTGCGTGTCGCTGTATGGCATGGAATAAAGGATGGCATAGTTGGAGGCCGTGGCGAGGTTGCCGGCCGGCATCCATCCGGCAACGGGCAGCACCTGCGGGAAGCGCGTGTCGGCCGGTGCCACGCTCTGCGTGTAGCAGGGGTTGTAGGCCACGCCTCCGAGGGTGATGCTGCCCTCGGTGGCCCAGGTGGCATCTTGCTCGAAGCCCGGGTTGGTGAGGTAGAGCGCGGTGACGTCGAGCCAGGTCTGGTCGGACGGTTGCTCGTCGTCCTGACGCGTGGCGGTGAGCTGTCCGTCGTCGAGGGTGATGAGGTATGTGCCTTGTGGCTCTATGGTGAGCTGCTTGCTGACGACGTTGCTGCCCACGCGGGCTTTTATGGTGGCCGTCTGCGTGGCATTGCCTATGGCGCGTATGCTTGCCAACGTGGCGTCGGTGGATAGCGAGATGAGGCGTGCGATGACATCAGCTCCGCTGACGGTTAGCGTCAGGGGCAACAGCAGCGAGTGGTCGCGGTCGAGGATGAGGGTGGCACTGCTCTTGCCGTCGGCGATAGTGGTCTCCTCGGTGAGCACCGGCGCTCCGTCGTCGGTGGCGAGGCCGCTCACCTTGGCCCGTCCTGTGCCGCCGAAGTTGGCTGCGAGGAGGTAGGGTGTGCCGTCGGCATCGTCGAAGGTGATGGCGTTCCAGCCGGTGGGCATCTGTGCGTCAAGGCTCTTGGCGCGGGTCTGCAGGGCTGCCGTCTGCGCAGCATCGACGCGGCTGTAGTAGATGACAGCGGTGCGGTCCACCTCGTCGCCGGCGGCATAGCTCTTCTGCTCATTGCTGAAGAGCGGGTAAAGCTTGGCAGTCATGACGCTGTTGCTGTTGGCACGGTCGCCAAAAGCCATCTGCCCTGTCCCGCCGAGGGTGACGATACCCACGTGGTTGTCGATGTTGGCCCACGCGGTGGCCATGGTCTGCATGGATGCTCCATTGCCGCTGACGGCGGTGCCGGCATTGTAGATGGTGCGCTCGGTGGCCGTCAGCTCGTCGGCAGAGACGGCGAGAAGTCCGCCTCGGCGGCCGGTGACGCGGGCGTCGGCGGCGGCGCGCACGCGGTTCATATACACCACGGCGTTGGCGCGCGTGGCGGCGATGACAAAGCTGTTCTCCAGCGTGCCGCCGTTGGTCTTGAGGCGTCCGTTCATGGTGAAGGCGTTGCCGTCGAGCTCATAGACGCCCTTCACCTCGGGTGTGGCGTCGGTGCTCTTGCCATCGACGGTGTACCACCCTATGATGTTGCCGGTGTTGTTGGCCTTGTAGGGTACGACAATCTTGTTGCGGTCGGGTGTGGTGTCGGCAAAATAGCCTGTGTAGCTCTTGAGGCCGTCGCTCCACGAGAAGCATGCGAAGCGGTCGTCGGACATGGCGCGCACGATGTTCTGCGCGGGGAATACGTAGGCATCCTGATGGGCACGGCAGAAGGCATCCCACGTGGTGGGCTGCAGGGAAGCCGTGGAGGCCTGCAGGTGCATGAGATAGGTCATCATCACGCGGTGGCCCTCCACGCCCATGCGTCGCGGCCCAATGTCGGAGCGGAGGAGCCACGAGCCGTCGCCCGTGGTGGTCTGTCGCGCCTTGATATACTTGTAGGCCATGTTCTCGAGCATTAGGGCATTGGGGTCGCGCAGGAAGCATGCGGCGGTGGTGTAGCTGGTGATCTGGTCGTAGAGGAACATGCTCCAGTCGTTGCCGTTGGGCATGGCCAGCTCGCCGTCGGATAGGGCCAGGCGACACAGCACCTGGTCCATGACACGCTGTTGGTTGTGCATGAGGGCACGCGTCTGCCACCTGGGCGCGCTGCCTTGGAAGAGGAGCATGGCCAGGTGGGCCTCGCCCAGCTCCTGCATGACGACGTTCTGGTATGAGGTGTGGAAGTAGTTGTGGTTCTGGAGGGTGTAGTCGTCATAGAGGTTTGCCCCGCGATAGAGCTGCGCCACCGTCTTCTGGTCGTAGGTGGGGTCTATGACGGTGTTGTCGGAGGCGTCGGAGCTGTGGGAGTAGCTGTTGATGGCGAACTCGCGCAGACGAGCGAACCACTGCGGTGCCAGAGCATCGTCGGGGTAAAGCCCGAGGGCGCACGCCAGCACGTCGGCTTCCCAGCCGTTCTCTTCGGCCTTGGTGTCGCCGGCGTAGCCGGTGGGTATGGAGCGCTGCAGCTCGTAGTTGCACTCGGCCTTCACCATATTATATATATATGTGCGCTGCGCGTCGGTGAGTTCGTCGGCGAGGAAATGGGCGGCGTATGCCAGCGACATGGTCCACAAGGAACTCTCCCACACGGCATCAGACGTGGATGTGCTGCCCCAGTACTTGTTGTCGGCCGTCACCTTGAGGCGGTTGGCCTTGTGGGTGGAGTAGCCGAAGACGAGGGCATCCTTGGCCATCTGACGTATGTCAGTCCAGGTGACGCCGGCCGGCAGACCCACCTTGCCCTGGGCATGCTTGACGAGGAAGGCACATATCATGGCAAAGTCGGCATTGGTGCGCACGCCGTCCTCGTTGCTCTGGCCGGCGCTGTTGCCCTTGAAGTAGCCACACGTCTCGCCCACGCTGTTGGGCGCCACGCACTGGAACCAGATATTCTTGGCATAGCGTGTGCTGTTGGCCAGCATCTGCAGCAGGTCCTGCATCATCGTGGCCTCATCGACGAAGTCGTGGGTGATCTTGCCCTCGGTGACGCCGCTCTGCGGTGACAGATCGACGATGGGCGTATCGTCGGGCAGCGTGGTGAGGCGGAAGTCGTCGAGCGCCAGCTGAGAGCCGCCGCTCACCCAATCCACGTTGACGGCGATGGTGAGCGCGGCGGCATTCTTCACCTCAAACTGCACCGTGGCCTCGCTCCAGGCGCCGCCCATGCAATTGGCCGAACCGGAAGCAAAGGACATGGCAGCCGCGCCGAGGGTGGTGGTACCCTGCTTGACACTCAACGTGGCCGACGAGCTGGCCGAGTTGGCGTAGAACGCCTTGTAGCTGGCCGAAAGCTGGTACTTGCCCGCCGGGACGGCGATGGCGGTCGTCTGCGTCACGGCCGAGGAGCTGTTGGTCCAGCCCTCGCGTTGGAAGAGGGCATAGGTGCCGTCGGCAATGGATGTCTTGCCGAAGTTGTTGTCGGTGAAGCAGTCGGCGGTGATGAGGAGCTGCTTGGAGGGGCGCGTGGTGGTCCAACCCGTCACGGAGGCCACGTCCCAGCCGCGCAGGCCGTCGGCAGCCTCGCTCTTGCGCACGGCGTCGGTACACGCTGATGCGTCGGCCTCGAACGAGGGGTTGGTGAGGTAGGTGGCAGTGACGTCGGTCTGTGCCTGTGCGCCGGCGGCGATTGCCACGAGCAGCGCGGTGAGCATTGTCTTTCGCATATTGTCAGTTAGTTAGTGTTGCTGTTTAGTTTATCGATAGCCCGGAAGCTGACACAGGACGCATGGGTGAGAAGTGGAGACGTTCCACACGAACCATCTTTGAATCATGCCTGTAGAATATTCTACATCCCGGATGTGCAAGGAACGAGCGCCGCGTCGAAGTCTTGGTAATGCCCTCTATTCTCCCTATTGTTGGCATCTGGGAAATAGCATCCAGCGTTTCAAAGATATTCTTTACGAACGAGCGTTCAAAGTCAGTCCCTTTGAACCTGTGATACCATAGTGCGCGTCCTTCGAACTGTTTCCTCGCCATCGTGGAAAGAACGTACTTCATACCTGTAGAAGTTTAGAGTACCTCTGTTTGAAATCATCGAAGGAAATGCCTGCATCCCCCTTCTCCTCCTCTTCCCATCGTGCCATCTCGCGCTCCCATCCCTCCTCGCTCGTCGGGGGATACCAGTTCCACTCCTCGGGGTCGTGGCCCACGGTGAAGTCCACCTTGGCCAGCTCCTCCACATCCTCCGGCTCGAAGTGCTGCTCTGCCCAGGCGCGCATCTCGGCCACTTCCTCCTCGAATGTCTTGCCCGAGGGGCTGTAGCGTGCGTAGAGCTGCTCGAGACGGTTCATGTCCGTCTCGCGGCCTATGCCGTTGATGATGGTCTGGCGTATGTGGTTCAAGGCAGGAGCTGTATAGTACATTGCTCCGGGTTCTTTGGCTTCCATTTGTGCATTGGATATGGATTATTCTGGGGGCAAAGATAGTGTTTTCAGCGCATTGACGGCGGCGCAGGTATGTTAAAAACACTTAACATCGGGCGTGCAAGGCAAATCTTCACGCACATCCCTTCGCCATTAGGCCAAAATGTCGTAACTTTGCGCCCGCTTTCATCAAAAGCACACCCGACGGGCATGGCATGGCGGCACGCACAACGCCGCCCCGACAGCCTCCCCGCCATGTGTGATGGCGAATGGAGCACATGAACTTCATTTATAGTAACACAAAAACCACAAGACATGAAGACAATCACCATCAAGGGCACAGCCCGCACCGAGACCGGCAAGAAGGCAGCCAAGGAGCTGCGCGCCCAGGGTCTCATCCCCTGCAACCTCTACGGCGAGAAGCGCGGCGACAACGGCCTCCCCGAGGCTCAGTCGTTCACCGTAGCCTTCGACGAGCTGCGCAAGCTCATCTACACCCCCGACATCTACACCGTGCTTCTCAACATCGACGGCCGCGAGTGCAAGGCCATCATGAAGGAGGCTCAGTTCCACCCCGTGAAGGACAACGTGCTGCACGTGGATTTCTATGAGATCACCGACGAGAAGCCCATCGTCATGGAGGTGCCCATCCGCCTCAACGGCCTGGCCGAGGGCGTGAAGGCCGGTGGCAAGCTCGCCGCCAGTGTGCGCAAGCTCAAGGTGAAGGCCGTGCACACCGCCATCCCCGAGCGTCTCGACATCGACGTCACTAACCTGCAGCTCGGCAAGACCATCAAGGTTGGCGAGCTGCAGTTCGAGGGTCTGGAGCTTGTCACCTCGCCCAGCGTCGTCGTCTGCCAGGTGAAGATGACCCGTAACGCCCGCAGCGCTGCCGCTGCCGAGGAGGCATAAGGTGTATTTACGACGCATAATGAATTGGCTGCGCGGTGAACCTGCGCAGCCAATTTCTTCCACGCCAATGGAGAAATTCCTCATCGTGGGCCTTGGGAACATAGGCCCGGAATATGAAGGCACACGCCACAACGCGGGCTTCCGCGTGGTCAACGCCCTGGCGGCCGACGGCGGCGCGACATGGGAGGACCGCCGCTACGGCTTCGTGGCCCGCATGAGCGTCAAGGGCCGCCAGCTCATCCTGCTCAAGCCATCCACGTTCATGAACCTCAGCGGCAACGCCGTGCGCTACTGGATGCAGCAGGAGAAGATCGAGCTGCCCCACCTGCTCGTGTGTGTCGATGACCTGGCGCTGCCCGTGGCCACGCTGCGCATGAAACCCGGCGGCAGCGACGCCGGCCACAACGGCCTCAAGCACATAGCCCAGACCCTCGGCACACAGGCCTTCAACCGTCTGCGCGTGGGCATCGGCAACGACTTCCCCCGCGGCTCTCAGATCGACTTCGTGCTGGGACGCTTCTCGCCCGACGACGAGCAGGCCATCGACGCTCGCATGCCCGATGCCGTGCGCGCCGTCAAGACGTTCTGCCTGGCAGGGCCTCAGTTTGCCATGAACGAGTGCAACAAGAAACAGGCAAAAAGCGAGGACAAATGAGCAGCACAGCAACAACGACGGCGCGCATCGACAAATGGCTGTGGGCGGCACGCATCTTCAAGACACGCTCGCTGGCAGCAGCCGCCTGCAAGCGCGGCCAGGTGAGCAGCGGCGGGGTGCAGCTCAAGCCCTCGCGCATGGTGAAGGCCGGCGACATCATCGATGTGCGCAAGGCCCCCGTGACCTTCAGCTTCCGCGTGCTGCAAGCCATTGAACACCGTGTGGGAGCCAAGCTCATCCCCGACATTCTGGAGAATGTCACCGCCCCCGAACAATATGAGTTGCTGGAGATGAACCGCATCAGCGGTTTCGTGGGCCGCGCACGCGGCACGGGCCGCCCCACAAAAAAGGAGCGCCGCGCCCTCGACGACTTCACAGCCGAGGCATCGGACACTCCGACATTCTTTGCCGACTTCGACTTCGACCTCGGCGATGATGACGACAATGGCGACGAGGAGTGACCTTCGTCGCCATTGACCATTGTGACTCCGGCGGGATTCTAACCCGCGACCTTCGGAACCGGAATCCGACGCTCTATACAGCTAAGCTACGGAGCCTCGTCGCTTGACGGGCGCAAAGGTAGTGCTTTTTCGCGACACACGAAAGTTTTTCCCCAGAAAAAGACACGCCAGAGGCAAAAAAAGCACGAAAGAGAATGAGCGCCCCCGTCACCAAGACGGAAGCGCTCGTGGTTGTCGTGTTTGGCCAAGTCTGTGTGACTTGATTCTGCGTTTGTCGGGATTATTGAAAACTAAAAACAAGATGTGCGGGATTATACCAGGCCCTGGGCCATCATGGCCTTGGCCACCTTCATGAAGCCGGCCACGTTGGCGCCCTTCACGTAGTTCACGTAGCCGTCGGCCTCGGTGCCGTACTTCACGCAGTTCTCGTGGATGTTCTCCATGATCCAGAGCAGCTTGGCATCGACCTCCTCGGCCGACCAGCTCAGGCGCTCTGAGTTCTGCGACATCTCCAGGCCGCTGACGCTGACGCCACCGGCGTTGCTGGCCTTGCCCGGCGAGTAGAGGATCTTGGCCTCCTGGAACACGCGGATGGCACCGGGTGTTGAAGGCATGTTGGCACCCTCGGCCACGGCGATGACGCCGTTGGCGACGAGCGCCTTGGCCTGCTCCTCGTTGAGCTCGTTCTGCGTGGCACAGGGCAGTGCGATGTCAGCCTTCTCGAACCAGGGCTTGGCACCGTCGCCGACATACTTGGCGTTGGGGTACTCCTCAACATACTCCTTGATGCGTCCGCGATAGACGTTCTTCAGCTCCATGATGTAGTCGAGCTTCTTGCGGTCGATGCCCTCGGGGTCGTAGATGTAGCCGTCGCTGTCGCTCATGGTCATCACCTTGCCGCCGAGCTGCAGCACCTTCTCGGCTGCATACTGGGCCACGTTGCCGGCGCCCGAGATGAGCACCTTCTTGCCCTCGATGGTCTCGCCCTTGGTCTTGAGCATGGCGCGGAGGAAATATACGGTGCCGTAGCCCGTAGCCTCGGGGCGGATGAGCGAGCCGCCAAACTCCAGGCCCTTGCCGGTGAGCACGCCGC
>JAFSVI010000020.1 GCA_017445145.1 Bacteroidaceae bacterium
AGCTGCGAGCATTGCAGGTGGGGGAATGCCTCGGTGCCGCGCGGTGCTCGTGTGTGGCCGGCGATGGTGCCGAAGAGGCGCTGCCGGCCTTGTGTGGCCATGGTGAGCATGTACAGCCCCGGGCGGCTGTAGTCGTGGCTGAAGGCTCTGCGGTGGCCGTTATGCTTGGTGGGGGCGGGTGTGATGCCTGCGGAGATGGCTTCGTCTCGTGTCATGGGGAATGGGGGTTAGGGGACCGGGCGGAAAAGCGCCCGGCACGGCGGCTGGGAGGACCGGGCGGAAAAGCGCCCGGCACGGCGGCTGGGTCGGAGAAGCGCCCGGCACGTCGGCTGGGGGCGGAAAAGCGCCCGGCACGGCGGCGGGGTCGGAGAAGCGCCCGGCACGGCGGCTGGGAGGACCGGGCGGAGAAGCGCCCGGCACGGCGGCTGGGGCGGGGAAGCGCCCTGCACGTCGGCTGGGGCGGAAAAGCGCCCGGCACGGCGGCTGCTACTTGGCGGCTGGCATGCGGTAGCGGTCGCCGGTGGCTTGGATGATGGCGCGGCGGTATGGCTCGGGGTAGCCAGGGCGTATTACGGGCACGTGGTCTCCTCCGGGTGTGCGGAGGTACTGCCCGTTGCGTTCGGGCTTGATGGTCATGTCGTTGTACTTCACGATGAGGCGCATGGCGAGCTGTTGCCAGCGTTGCATCATGGTGTCGGCAGCTTGGAGGCCGATGGCGGTGAGGTGTGCGCGTGCTTCGTCGTCGGTCATGGTGAGTGCCGCGCTGTCGGCCTGTGCCACGAGCGCCTCGAACTCACTGTCGAGGGCGTCGCGCTCGGCCTGCAGCTCGGGGAAGAGCTGCGAGTAGCGTGGATAGACGAAGTTGGAGAGTGCGTTGGCCATCCAGTAGGCGCTGCGTGTGGAGAAGGTGAAGGGGTCTGCCGTTGCTTGGTCGAAGCACACGGGGTTGGCTGTTGTGGAGCAGTAGAGGGGCGTGTAGGGCACCATGTTGGCATCGTCGCATCCGGCCCACTGTATGCCTCCGATGTGGTTGGGGAGCCACGAGCGCAGCTGTGCGATGTAGGTGACGGCCGTCTGCTGTGTGGAGATGGGTCGTTCGTTGAAGTAGCGCACGCTATCGACCGTGAAGGTGAGCGGTGTGGGGCGGTAGGGTGCGTCGTAGGGTCCGGCTCCGATGTCGCTTGTCATGTCGAGCGGTGTGCCCTCGAAGTGGTCGCGCATGTCGGCCTTGAGCTGTCGGAGCGTGACGGGTGCGTCGGGCCGTATGCACCAAGGCATCTCCTCGGCCACGCTGTCGATGCCGAGGGCGTAGGGCAGGTAGCGTTCCATGCCTGGGGCGTGGTGGTTGAAGAAGCTCCAGACGCGTGCCTCGCAGATGCGTCGTGCGCTGAAGTCGTTGGGGGCGTAGGCGTCGCGGAAGGAGAAGTCCTCATCCTTGCCGCTGAAGTAGCCGCGTTCGCGCGCCAGGGTGATGACGTCCTTGGAGTAGAGGCAGTTGGCCTTGTCGTGGAGCGGGAAGCGCGTGATGCGTGCCTGGTTGGCATGGGCGGTGATGCAGTCGTCGGGCAGGCGGCGTGCCACCCACACGGCGCCCTTGCGCCCCGGGCCGCGGCCTATCATCTCGAGCACCCACACCTCGGTGGGGTCGGCCATGGTGATGCTCTCGCCCTCCGAGCGGTAGCCGTAGCGCTCGACGAGGTCTGTCCACACGTCGATGGCCTGTCGCGCTGTGCGTGCGCGCTGCAGTGTGAGGTACATGAGTTCGCCGTAGTCGAGCAGGCCGGTGGTATCTACCAGCTCCTCGCGCCCGCCGAAGGTGGTCTCCATGATGGAGAGTTGCTGGTCGTTGACCTGCCCTATGACGCCGTAGGTGTATGGTGCCTCGGGGATTTCGCCCAGGTAGTTGCTTGTCTCGTAGTCGTAGAGCTTGCGCATCTCGCCCGGCTGGTGGTGGCCGGCGGGGTAGAAGTGTAGGTAGCCGTAGGAGCCGTAGGCGTCGGCGCTGTAGGTGATCATCACGGAGCCGTCGGCCGATGCGCGTCGTCCGACGATGAGGTTGGTGCATGCCCAAGCGCTGGCCGATGCCATGAGGGCTGCGATGAGGAGGATGTGGCGTGTCATTGTTGTTGTGATGTTGTGGTTATGCAATTGACGTGCAAAGATAGTGGTTATTTGCGACGTTTGCCCAATGTTTGGGGTTAAGTTGTGAAAAATACCTAAAAAGTTTGCTTATGACGTGGCGTTTTGCTTACTTTGCCCTCGATAAAGGCCGTTAATGCCTTGTGAGTAATCAAAACCAAGTAATCAATAACCATTAAACGCATTATTCAGTTATGACAAAGAAATTCGTCTGCACCGTGTGTGGCTACATCTTCGAAGGACCGGAGCCACCCGAACGCTGCCCCCAGTGCAAGGCTCCTGCCAGCAAGTTCAACGAGATGAAGGCCGAGGGCCTGGAGTTTGTCACCGAGCATGTCGTGGGCGTGGCCCAGGGCTGCGACCCCGAGATTCTGGAGTTCATACAGAGCGACTTCAGGGGCGAATGTACCGAGGTGGGCATGTATCTGGCCATGGCTCGCCAGGCCGACCGCGAGGGCTATCCCGAGGTTGCCGAGGCCTTCAAACGCTATGCCTATGAGGAGGCCGACCACGCCAGCCGCTATGCCGAGATGCTCGGCGAGTGCGTGTGGGACACGAAAACGAACCTGAAGAAGCGCATGGAGGCCGAGGCCGGTGCCAACGCCGGCAAGATGGCCATCGCCAAGAAGGCCAAGGCTCTGGACCTGGATGCCATCCACGACAGCATCCACGAGATGGCCAAGGACGAGGCTCGCCACGGCCGCGGCTTCGAGGGCCTGTACAAGCGCTACTTCGGATAGCGCGCTGCTGCGCGTGATTCTGAGCGCAATGAATTGTGCGGATTGGACGAATACGCCTGTTTCGTCCAATTCGCCCAATTCGTTGCGATAGTATTTATCATGGCTTCGGGTTGCGCGCCTCGGCGACGGAGATTTGTCGCTCGCCGTCGAATGCCACGATGAAGGCATCGGGGAAGAGCTTGCGCACGCCGGCGAGGCGCCGGCGTGCGTCCTTGTATGTGGAGTCGCGGCCGTGGATGACCTTGAAGCGTCCTTCGTCCTCGAAGAGGCGCAGGTCCTGCAAGCCTTTGAGGCGCGGGTCGGTGGTCTTGACCTTGGTGCTGATGTTGCAGATCTGCACGGCAAAGAAGCGCGTGTCGCCCATGTCGGCCGCCGTGGCGGGCTGTGAGGATGTTGTTTCCTTGGTGGCGGCGTCGCCGCTGTGTGCGGCGGTGTCGGTGTTGCTACCGCCGTCGGCGGCAGCTGTGGCTTCGCTGCCGGTGCCGCTGTTGTCCGCGCGGCTGCTGCTGTTGCTGTTTGTTGCGGCGGTGGCCTTGGGCTGCTGCCGTCGCGGGTCGAAGTACTGGAAGCGCAGGTTGCGCAGCGTGCGCCGTGAGACGGCGCCCGAGCGTGTGAGCTCGCGCCATTGCTTGAGGGCATCGACGATGGCCCGTGCCAGGCGCGCCTGCCCCTTCTTGGAACACATGAACTCCTCCTCCTCGAGGTTGGAGATGAAGCCCACCTCGGTGAGCACGCTGGGCATGTTGGTGTGTTCGCACACGTACCAGCCGTACTGCTTCACGCCGCGGCTGATGCCGCGCCCGTGGTCGAGGTATGCTCGCTGGAGCAGCAGCGCCAGCAGCTCGCTCTTGCCGGCCTGCTGTCCGCTGCGCGGCACGCTCTTGCCGAAGTACGACTCCGTGCCGTGGGCGAAGGCGTTGGGTGCGTCGTTGACGTGTATGGCGAGGAAGAGCTGCGCCCCGCGGCTGTTGGCCATCTGGCACCGTGCGGGCAGGGTGGGGTAGGTGTCGCCCTGGCGCGTGTAGGCCACGGCCACGCCTGGTATCTCCTTTTTGATGAGGTTGCCCACCTCCTTGGCAATGGCGAGGGTGATGTCCTTCTCGCGGTGGCGGCGTGTGTGGCAGCCCCAGTCCTGTCCGCCGTGGCCGGGGTCGATGACCCATAGGTCCTTGGCCGACATGACGGCTGTGGCCAGCATCAGCGATGCTGCCATGAGTGCCATTCTCCTGAACATGGTTGTATGTGTTTCTACTCCTTAATATATATGCTATGCGTCGAACCGCGGCGCAAAGATATGCATTTCTTTGCTATCGGCGAAAACAAGGAGGGCGAAAAATGCAAAGAAACTATAAAAAAGGCAGCGCCATGCCCTCGCTCTCGCGGGAAAACGCTACCTTTGCGCTCGAAACATAGCCTTTCACCACATGAGCGACGGAAACTTCAACAGGGCGCTGCTGCCCGCCACACCCTACGCCTCGGGCCTCAAGGCCGGACGCGCGCAGGGCCGCGCGAAGGCCATTGCGGCCTTCGAGGCTTGGCTTGCCGATGCCATGCCGTCGCTGACTGATGCCGAGCGCTTGGCTCATGTGGCCGCCTTCAGGCGCCTGCTTTCCAACCAACCATAGAGGAGAATCGACAGCAATGAGACACCAGGGTTTCGACAACGAGAAATACCTCCGCATACAGTCGGAGCATATCAAGGAACGCATATCGCAGTTTGGCGACAAGCTGTACATGGAGTTTGGCGGCAAGCTCTACGACGACTACCACGCCTCGCGCGTGCTGCCGGGCTTCCAGCCCGACAGCAAGCTGCGCATGCTCATGCAGCTGAAGGACGATGCCGAGATTGTCATCGTCATCTCGGCCGAGGACATCGAGCGCAACAAGGTGCGCAGCGACCTGGGCATCACCTACGACAAGGACGTGCTGCGCCTGCGCGACGTGTTCACCGAGCGCGGCCTCATGGTGAGCTCGGTGGTCATCACCCACTTCAACCACCAGGCCAGTGCCGTGGCCTTCCGCGAGCAGCTGGAGCGCCTGGGCGGCGTGCGTGTGTATTACCACTACCTCATCGAGGGCTATCCCGCCAACGTGGGGCTCATCGACTCGGAGGAGGGCTTTGGGCGCAACGACTTCGTGGAGACCACGCGCCCGCTGGTGGTGGTGACGGCTCCCGGCCCCGGCAGCGGCAAGATGGCCGTGTGCCTGAGCCAGCTGTGGGGCGAGAACCGCCGCGGCGTGAAGGCCGGCTATGCCAAGTTCGAGACGTTCCCCATCTGGAGCATACCGCTGAAGCACCCCGTCAACGTGGCCTACGAGGCCGCCACGGTGGATTTGGGCGACGTGAACATGATCGACCACTTCCACCTCGACGCCTACGGCAAGACGGCCGTGAACTACAACCGCGACATCGAGATCTTCCCCGTGCTCAACGCTATCTTCGAGAGCATCTACGGCGAAAGCCCCTACAAGTCGCCCACGGACATGGGGGTGAACATGGCGGGCTTCTGCATCAGCGACGACGCCGTGTGCTGCGAGGCATCGAGGCAGGAGGTCATACGCCGCTACTATGCCGCGCTGTGTGACATGGCCGACGGCCGCAAGGACGACCAGGAGGTGAACAAGCTCGTGCTCATGATGAAGAACATGAAGCTCACCACAGCCAACCGGCCCGTCACCGTGGCCGCCTACCAGCGGCGCTTGCAGGCCGGGGCGCCGTGTGCCGCCATCGAACTCACCGACGGCACCATCATCACCGCCGGCACCAGCCCGCTGCTCGGACCCAGCGCCGCCCTGCTGCTCAACGCCACGAAGTATCTGGCCGGCATAGACCACGAGCTGAAGCTCATCCCGCAGGACATGATCACGCCCATACAGCGCATGAAGACCTCCATGCTCCACGGCAACAACCCGCGCCTGCACACCGACGAGGTGCTGGTGGCGCTGGCCGTGCTGTCGCAGCGCGACGACAACTGCCGTCGTGCCGTGGAGGCGCTGCCGCTGCTCGACGGCTGCCAGGTCCACGCCACGGTGATGCTCAGCGAGGTGGATCGTAAGATATTCAAGAAGCTGGGTTGCGATGTCACGTGCGACCCGGTGCGCAAGAACTGACGTGCGGGGTTCACATGCCGGCGTAGAGCTCGTCGGCCGTCAGTTCGACCACCTTCCCGCCCCGGGCCACGACGAGTGTGCCCTTGAAGAGGCGCGCACGTTCCACGAGACGTTCTTGTGCCAGGCGTATGCCGATGTCAATCTTCTGTTGCATCTCGGCTATCTCTCGGTCAGTCATGGTGCGTGGGGGTGTTGTAGTTGTCGCGGAGCTCGGCGTAGCGCTCCGGCTGGATGATGTTCACTCTCGAATCCTTCCATCCGCATGCCACGCGCTCCGACGGGCACGACGAGTTGTCGTAGAGCGCCCAGTAATCGACGACGGGCATGTAGAGCTGGAAGAGGTTGCGCAAGCCCGCGTCGTAGCGGCGCAGGATGACGTCGGTGGGGATGTTGTGGCCTCCCTGGCTCACGCGCTTGGCCACGCGCGCCACGGCCTGTTCGGGCGTGGCGAGCGAGAAGAATAGCAGCGTGACGAAGTAGCCGCGCTTCTGCGCACGCTGTATGAGGTTGACGTAGGAGCGCGTGGCGAGCGTGGTCTCGAAGGCGAAGGTCTCGCCTTCCTTGAGCAGGTGTAGCACGCGCTCAATCATCAGCCTTCCGGCCTGCAGGGCCACGCCCTCGGGGTTGAAGGGCGACAGTCCCCGCGCTATCTCGTCGGCGTTGACGAACTCGCGGCAGTTGAGCATCTCGGGCAAGACGGTGAAGGAGGCCGTTGTCTTGCCCGCGCCGTTGCATCCGGCGATGATGTAGAGATTGAGTTTCTTGCCTTCCGACATGGTTGTAATGACGTGTGGTGTGGTGCAAAGATAGCGCTTTTGCGGCAACGGTGGCGGCATAGGGGTGCAAAAGTGGCGTTTTTTATGTAGAATTAACATTTCGTGCCAGCGTTTTTCTTGCGAAATGCCGTACCTTTGTGGCGTCGTTAACCCCAAAAGCTCAGAAGTGGACCGCCATTACAGCCCCATCGTGGCCTCGCGCTTGGACATACTCTTCGCCGCTGGCGACTGGGATGCCCTCGTGGCATATTTGGGCACCCTCTCCAACGCCCATTTCCGCACGGCCGGCTACATCATCGGCGAGCGCCTGCTGCCCGCCGCCGCGCCGGAGGTGTTCTGGGAGGTGATGCTGCGCCTCACGTCGTGGCAGCCCAAGGCGTTCACGGTGACGATGGCCAAGGCCGCCGTGCCGCGTCTGCGCGCCGGCACGTTGAGCCTGGACGATGCCGGCTATGCCCGCCTGGCGCGTGCGCTGTCGGCCCCCGGGCGCGTCATCGACCGCGAGAAGCTGCTGCGCCAGTGGCTGCCGGCGGTGGCGATGCCCGAGAGCGTGGAGCGTCTCTTCGACAGCCTCCACGTCGGCGACCCGCGCCGCCGCATAGCCTTCCTCGTGCGCGAGGAGAGCCTCGCCGCAGGCTTCGTGCTGCTGCGCACGCTGCGCTTCGAGGAGCACGACCGCGCTCTGCTCGTGCGCACATGCCGCGAGCTGATGCGGCGCGGCACGAGCCGGGCGTTCAACCTGGCCAGCATCGTGCGCGCCTTCTTCGGCCTGGAGGAGGTGGGCGGCGTGTTCTCGCTGCAGCTCGAACCCTACGAGTTTGCGCGCGTCGATACGGACTTCGCCATCTTCGTGCGTGTGGTGTGCAAGGTGTGACGGCGCACGCTCCTGATCATAAACTCTTTTTGCCCATCTACTTATATTATGGAACAACACACAGAAAGGACATACAACAGCGGCGGCACCGCCGACCGTCAGGCCCTGAAGGAGCTGCTGCGCATGTGGCGGCTGCAGCACTGGCGCGACTTCTCGTGGCGCACGCTTTTCGTGGCGGCCTACTTCGCCGGCCTCTACGTCATGGTCGTCGTGGGCATATACATGGGCCTGCAGGGCCACGACGTGCTCGGTCAGCTGCCCTTCGACCGCAGTGTGCTGGCGCTGTTGCTGGCCGTGGCCGTGGTCCCTGCCGACATGCTGCTGAAGGTCATCTGGCGGCGCTCGCCGGTGGAGATGGACGACGTGCTGCGCTCGCGCCCCGTGTCGCCGCGCACGTGGGCGCTCTTCGTGCTGGCCGACACGTCGGTGGGGTTCATGCAGCTCATGCTGCCGCTGGCCATGGCCTTTGTCGTGGCGCTGGCATTGCCGCTGGCGCTGGCCGCGCTGACGTTTGTCGTGGCCTACTCCGCCACGATGGTCAACGCCCTGGTGCAGAACTGCTGGCGCCGCGCCCCCGGCAATGAATACACCTTCCCGCTGCTCGTGGGCTACCTGGCATGGGGCGTGGCGCTCTATGCCATTGTCGTCGGCGTGTTCATCGTCGTGGGCCTCGCGGCCGACGACCCCTCCACGCCGCCCGTGGCGGGTGCCACCGTGTGGGGCACGGTGGCCGGCGGTGCCATCATCGTGGCCTTCAACGCCGTGGTGGGCTATGTGCTCCACCGCTATTTCCGCCGCATGAAGAACCACAACGAGAACAGCGGCCGTGCCAGCCACGTGCAGCCGTTGAGCGACGTGACGCTTGCCAGCATGGACTGGACCGCCGTGCGCCGCAGCAAGCGCTTGCGCATGACGCTCTACGTCATCGCACCCATCTTCCTGCTCAACACCTACATGCAGCAGGTGCCACAGGTCATCGAGGACTTAGGCTTCAACACCATGCTGCTGCTCGGCGTGGCCTTCCCGGCCGTGATGCTGGCGCAGTACGGCCTGGGCGTGGAGGCCAACTACATCCACGGCATCTGGACCAAGCCGTGGCCCATCGAGGCCGTGCTTCGCAACAAGTTCCGCTTCTACGCCAAGATATGCGGCGTCATGGCGCTGCTGTGCCTGCCCGCCGTGGTGTGGATGCACATGGCGCCGTGGACGCTGCTGGCCGTGCTGCTCTTCTCGGTGGGCGTGTTCGTGCTGCTGCTCATGCCCATGTGCCTCTACTGTTCGCGCTTCGACCTGTTCACGTCGGCGTTCTTCAACTACCAGGGCTCCAACAAGCAGATGAACATATACTCCTTCATCCTCTTCGTGCCCATGGGCATATACTATGCCGCCTACTACTTCCTGCCCACTTGGGGCGCCGATGCGCTCATGGCTGCACTCGGCATCGTGGGCATAGCCCTCGAGCGGCCCTTCACGGCGTGGCTGGCCCGCCGCTGGTATGCGCGCCGCCACGACCTCATGGAGCGTTGGACCAAGGACTGAATCCAAGGCGCCAAGCCAATCCACACAACATCACTATACCGCATTACACCCCACACAATATGACACTGACGATAGACAACCTGCAGAAATGCTACGGCGAGAAGGTGGCTCTCGACATCAGCCACCTCGACATCGCGAGCGGCGAGCTCGTGGGTCTCGTGGGCAACAACGGCGCCGGCAAGACCACGCTGTTGCGCCTCGTGCTCGACCTCATCAAGGCCACGCGCGGCCGTGTGCTCAGCGGCGACGACGACGTGGCGACGACCGAGACGTGGAAGCAATACACGGGTTCGTTCATCGACGGGCGTTTCCTCGTCGATTTCTACACCCCCGAGGAGTACTTCACACTCATCGCGCGCCTCTATGGCATCACCGACGAGGAGCGCGACAGCCGCCTCGAGGCCTTCCGCCCGCTCATGCACGACGAGATCCTGGGCACGGGCAAGTTCCTGCGCGACTTCTCCGAGGGCAACCGCCAGAAGGTGGGCATCATGGGCGCCATGCTCATACGCCCCAAGGTACTGCTCCTGGACGAGCCTTTCAACTACCTCGACCCCTCGTCGCAGATTGTCGTGGCGCGCCTCATCCAGCAGATGTGCCGCGAGCTGGGCACCACGGTGCTCATCTCGAGCCACAACCTGAGCTTCGTGGCCGACATCAGCACCCGCATACTGCTGCTCGAGCGCGGACGCCTCATCAAGGACCTGCCCAACGACGGCGGCAGCGCCACGGCCGAACTCAACACCTA
Organism: Bacteroidaceae bacterium; assembly: GCA_017445145.1. Lineage (GTDB taxonomy): Bacteria > Bacteroidota > Bacteroidia > Bacteroidales > Bacteroidaceae > Physcousia. Next base: position 9,928 of record JAFSVI010000020.1, read on the forward strand.
CTTCACGGCCGAGGCATAGGCCCGCCGCACCCGCCAACATGATGCCGGCACCGCCAAAACGGCGCCTGCCGCGGCCCCACATGCCGCCCCGTGGCGGGATAATGATGCGCGAGGAGCATAAAATCACTGAATTGCTTTCGCGTGTCGGCATTTTTGCGTACCTTTGCGCCCGCAAAAGCAACGGCGGCACTGCTGCCGGCGCTTGCCAGACAAGATAAACATCAAACATCATATCAGCATGGTTATATCCTACAAATGGCTGCGTGAATACGTAGATACGCAGCTCACGCCACAGGAAGTGGCCGCCGCACTCACCTCAGCAGGCCTCGAAGTCGATGGCGTGGAGGAGGTGCAGGCCATACGCGGCGGCCTCCAGGGCCTCGTCGTGGCAGAGGTGCTCACCTGTGAGCCACATCCCAACAGCGACCACATGCACGTGTGCACCGTGAACATCGGCGCCGAAGCCGGCGGCGACCCCGCCGGCACGGTGACGCAGATTGTGTGTGGCGCGCCCAACGTCGCCGCCGGGCAGAAGGTCATCTGTGCCACTCTCGGCACCAAGCTCTACGACGGCGACAAGGAGTTCGTCATCAAGCGCTCGAAGCTGCGCGGCGTGGAGAGCAACGGCATGATATGTGCCGAGGACGAGATTGGCGTGGGCACCGACCACAGCGGCATCATCGTGCTGCCGCCCGACGCCCGCGTGGGCACCCCGGCAGCCGAGTACTACGGCCTCGAGAGCGACTGGGCCATAGAGGTCGATATCACCGCCAACCGCGCCGACGCGTGCTCCCACTACGGCGTGGCACGCGACCTCTACGCCTGGCTCGTGCAAAACGGCTACGAGACACGCCTGCACCGCCCCTCCGACGAGGCCTTCACCGTTGATAACCACGACCTCGAGATACCCGTCACCATCGAGAATGCCGAGGCATGTCCGCGCTATGCCGCCGTCACCATCACCGGCTGCGAGGTGAAGCCCAGCCCCAAGTGGCTGCAGGACCACCTCACCGCCATCGGCCTCCGGCCCATCAACAACATCGTCGATATCACCAACTACATCATGATGGCCTACGGCCAGCCACTCCACTGCTTCGATGCCGACATGATACGCGGCGGGCGCGTCGTCGTCAAGACCATGCCCGAGGGCACGCCCTTCGAGACCCTCGACGGCGTGGAGCGCAAGCTCTCGGCCCAGGACCTGATGATATGCAACGCCGAGGAACCCATGTGCATCGGCGGCGTGTATGGCGGCAAGGGCAGCGGCACCTACGCCACCACGCGCAACGTGCTCCTCGAGAGCGCATACTTCAACCCAACGTGGATACGCAAGAGCGCACGCCGCCACGGCCTGCAGACAGATGCCTCCTTCCGCTTCGAGCGCGGCATCGACCCCCACGGTCAGATCTATGCCCTCAAGCAGGCGGCCCTGCTCTGCCGCGAGCTTGCCGGCGGCAAGGTGAGCATGGAGATAGCCGACGTCAACCCGCGCCCCATCGACGACTTCCCCGTCACGCTGCGCTACGACTACGTCAACTCGCTCATCGGCAAGGAGCTGCCGCGCGACACCGTCAAGAGCATACTCCAGAGCCTGGAGATACGCATCACCGCAGAGACCCCCGACGCCCTGCAGCTCCTCGTGCCGGCCTACCGCGTCGATGTGCAGCGGCCGTGCGACGTGGTGGAGGACATCCTGCGCATCTATGGCTACAACAACGTGGAAATCCCCACCTCACTCAACAGCGCCCTCTCCATCAAGGGCGACACCGACAAGAGCCACAAGCTGCAGAACATCGTGGCCGAGCAGCTCGTGGGTGCCGGCTTCAACGAGATACTGAACAACTCCCTGCAGCGCGGAGCCTACTACGACGGCCTCGACGCCTACCCCCCGGCGCGCCTCGTGAGGCTGCTCAACCCCCTCTCGCAGGACCTCAACGTCATGCGCCAGACGCTGCTCTTCGGCGGCTTGGAGACCATAGCCCGCAACGTCAACCACCGCCGCGCCGACCTGCAGCTCTTCGAGTTTGGCAACTGCTACTACTTCGACGCCGCGAAGAAGAGCGACGTCATCATCCCCGGCGTCAGCTCCAGCCGCGACCCCGAGGTCATCAAGCACGTGCTCGACGCCTACAGCGAGGACTACCACCTCGGCCTGTGGGTCACCGGCAAGCGCGTCAGCGGCTCGTGGGCGCATGCCGACGAGGAGCAGACCTTCTTCGCCCTCAAGGGCAACGTGATGAACATCCTCGCACGCGTGGGCGTGGCCATGGGCATGCTCGTCTTTGCCGAGGGCCACTGCGACATCTTCGCCAAGAGCATCACCGTCAGCGACCGCAGCGGCAAGACCATAGCGCAGATGGGCATCGTCAGCCGGCGCCTGCAAGCCGCGTTCGACATACCCTCGGAGGTCTATTACGCCGACATAGCGTGGGGGCAGCTCATGCGCCTCATACGCCGGCAGAAGGTCGTCGCCTACGACCTGCCGCGCTTCCCAGCCGTCAGCCGCGACCTCGCTCTCCTCGTGGACAAGGGCGTGGAGTTCCAGCAGATAGAGGCCATAGCCTACCAGAGCGAGCGCAAGCTCCTCAAGGCCGTCACCCTCTTCGACGTCTATGAGGGCAAGAACCTGCCCGCCGGCAAGAAGAGCTATGCCGTCAACTTCCGCCTGCAGGACGAGACCCGCACGCTCAACGACAAGGCCATCGACGCCATCATGCAGAAACTCATACAGAACCTCACCAAGCAGCTCGGCGCCGAGCTGAGGTGACCACAACGCGAAAAGATACACCCTCATAACCCCACAACATCACATCTTCACAACCTCATAACCTCACAAAACATGGGAAGAGCATTTGAATACCGCAAGGCCGCCAAGCTCAAGCGCTGGGGCCACATGGCAAAGACATTCACCAAGCTGGGCAAGCAGATTGCCATCGCCGTCAAGGCCGGCGGCCCAGACCCCGACATGAACCCCACGCTGCGAGGCATCATCGCCACGTGCAAGCGCGAGAACATGCCCAAGGACAACATCGACCGCGCCATCAAGAACGCCATGGGCAAGGACCAGAGCGACTACAAGGGCATGACCTACGAGGGCTATGGCCCCCACGGCATTGCCATCTTCGTCGATACGCTCACCGACAACCCCACACGCACCGTGGCCGACGTGCGCTCCGTGTTCAACAAGTTCGGCGGCAACCTCGGCACCATGGGGTCGCTCGCTTTCCTCTTCGACCACAAAGCCGTGTTCACCTTCAAGCGCAAGGAGGGCATCGACATGGACGACCTCATCCTCGACCTCATCGACTATGGCGTGGAGGACGAGTTCGACGAGGATGAGGAAGAGGGCACACTCACCATCTACGGCGACCCCAAGAGCTACGGCGCCATACAGAAGCACCTCGAGGAGCAGGGCTTCGAGGACGTGGGCGGCGAGTTCACCTACATCCCCAACGACCTCAAGGACGTCACCGACGAGCAGCGCGAGACCATCAACAAGATGGTGGAGCGCCTCGAGGAGTTCGACGACGTGCAGACAGTATATACCAACATGAAGCCCGAGGCGTAGCCCACACGCCACGCCACCGCCCACACTCGCAGGGGCAGCCTTCCGCAACAGCGGGGGGCTGCCCCTGTCTATTTATAGACTTTGTGTGAAAAAAACACGCATTTCCTTGCGTAGTCCGCGTTTTTTCACTATCTTTGCGCCCATGAACCCAATTCGCAACTTCTGCATCATAGCGCACATCGACCACGGCAAGAGCACCCTGGCCGACCGCCTCCTCGAGCGTACTAACACCATCCAGGTCACTGAGGGCCAGATGCTCGACGACATGGACCTCGAGCGCGAGCGGGGCATAACCATCAAGAGCCACGCCATACAGATGGAATACGTGCGCCAGGGCCAGGCATACACCCTCAACCTCATCGACACCCCGGGCCATGTGGACTTCTCATACGAGGTGTCGCGCAGCATCGCCGCCTGCGAGGGCGCCCTCCTCGTGGTCGATGCCACGCAGGGCGTGCAGGCGCAGACCATCTCCAACCTCTACATGGCCATCGACCACGACCTCGAAATCATACCCGTCGTGAACAAGTGCGACATGCCCAACGCCATGCCCGAGGAGGTCGAGGACGAGATCATAGACCTCATAGGCTGCAAGCGCGAGGACATCATCCGCGCCAGCGCCCGCACAGGGCAGGGCGTCGATGACATCCTCAACGCCGTCGTGGATCGCATACCCGCCCCCGGAGGCGACGAGCAGGCCCCCCTCCAGGCCCTCATCTTCGATTCCGTGTTCAACCCCTTCCGCGGCATCATAGCCTACTTCAAGATTGTCAACGGCAGCATACGCAAGGGCGACAACGTCATCTTCATCAACACCGGCAAGGAGTATAACGCCGACGAGATTGGCGTGCTCAAGATGGACATGGTGCCGCGCACGGAGCTCCACTGCGGCGACGTGGGCTACATCGTCAGCGGCATCAAGACGGCCACCGAGGTCAAGGTGGGCGACACCATCACCCACATCGCCACAGCCGCCGAGACAGAGGCCATAGCCGGCTTCGAGGAGGTGAAGCCCATGGTCTTTGCCGGAGTGTATCCCATCGAGACGGAGGACTTCGAGAACCTGCGCGCCTCGCTCGAGAAGCTGCAGCTCAACGACGCCTCCCTCACCTTCCAGCCCGAGTCGTCAGTGGCCCTCGGCTTTGGTTTCCGCTGCGGCTTCCTCGGTCTGCTGCACATGGAGATAGTGCAGGAGCGCCTCGACCGCGAGTTCAACATGGACGTCATCACCACCGTGCCCAACGTCTCGTACCTCGTCTATGACAAGCACGGCGAGGTCAAGGAGGTGCACAACCCGGCCGGCATGCCCGACCCCACCACCATCGACCACATCGAGGAACCCTACATCCACGCCTCCGTCATCACCACCACCAACTACATCGGCCCCATCATGACGCTCTGCCTCGGCAAGCGCGGCGAGCTCATCAAGCAGGACTTCATCAGCGGCAACCGCGTGGAGATACAGTTTGCCATGCCGCTGGGCGAGATCGTCATCGACTTCTACGACAAGCTCAAGAGCATCTCCAAGGGCTATGCCTCGTTCGACTACCATCAGGACGGCTTCCGCCCCTCGCGCCTCGTCAAGCTCGACATACTGCTCAACGGCGAACCCGTTGATGCGCTCTCCACGCTCACACACGTTGACAACTCCGTGGATTTCGGCCGGCGCATGTGCGAGAAACTCAAGGAGCTGCTGCCGCGCCAGCAGTTCGACATCGCCATACAGGCCGCCATCGGAGCCAAGATCATTGCGCGCGAGACGGTGAAGCAGGTGCGCAAGGATGTAACAGCCAAGTGCTATGGCGGCGACATCAGCCGCAAGCGCAAGCTACTCGAGAAGCAGAAGCGCGGCAAGAAACGCATGAAGCAGATCGGCAACGTGCAGGTGCCGCAGAAGGCCTTCCTCGCCGTGCTCAAGCTCGACTGACGGAGCCGCCCGCGCCGCGCCACCCCCATCCCACCAAGACACATAACCTAATAACCACATACACCCACCCAATGACAGACAAACGTGACATCGCACGCGAGATAGCACGCCGCTACTGCACCCTCACCCCGAAGGGCATCGACGTTCTCACCGACATGCTTGTGCCTATCAAGGTATCGAAAGGCGAACGCCTGATGAAGGAAGGCGACGTTTGCAAATACATGTACTATGTCGAACGCGGCATGGTGCGGCAGTTCTACTACAAGGGCGGCCGCGACGTGACGGAGCACTTCTCCTACGAGGGGCGCATCGTCATCTGCATAGAGAGCTTCCTCAAGCAGCAGCCCTCGCGCCTCATCGTGGAGGCGCTGGAAAATTCGGTGGTCTATGGCATCCCCTACGATGTGCTCACCGAGCTTGTCGATACCGACAAGGAGATAGAGCGCCTCTACCGCAAGATCCTCGAGCACGCACTCATCTCCTCGCAGGAGCACGCCGACAGCCAGCGCTTCGAGAACGCCACCGAGCGCTACATGCGTCTGCTCAAGACCAAACCCGAGATCGTGCTGCGCGCACCCATGGTGCATGTGGCATCCTTCCTGCAGATGACGCCCGAAACCCTCAGCCGCGTGCGTGCCGCACATGTGGAGTAAGGCCACGTTGCGGCTCATACGCAGCCTCGACAGCCGCAAGGGGCGGCGCGCCACGGGGCTTTTCGTGGCCGAGGGTCCCAAGCTCGTCGGCGAGCTGGCAGGTGCCATGGAGTGTGAGTACCTGCTCTTTGCCGCCACGTGGGCTGCCGCCAACGGCGATGTTCGCGCAGCCTTGTCGCGGGCATGCGCCGCCACGGGCGAGGACTGTGTGGCCGACGCCGACTTTGCCCGCGCCAGCCTGCTACAGACACCGCAGGGCGTGCTCGCGCTGTTTCGCCAGCCCGCCCATGACGCCCACCCCGCCCAGGCCATGGCCACGGGGCTGCACCTGGCGCTCGACGGCGTGCAGGATCCCGGCAACCTCGGCACCATCGTGCGTCTGGCCGACTGGTTTGGCGTGCACGACATCTGGTGCTCGCCGCTGACGGCCGATGTGTGGAACCCCAAAGCCGTGCAGGCATCGATGGGCGGCCTCGCGCGCGTGCGCGTTCATTATATTGATTTATATGCTGCGCTGGGTCAGCTGCCAACCGCGGTGGCCAGCTATGCCACGGCCCTCGACGGCCAACCGCTCTGGCAGGCGCCGCTCACCGCCGCCGGCGTCGTGGTCATGGGCAACGAGGGCAGGGGAGTGACACCCGACGTGGCCCGCGCCTGCAGCCACCGACTGCTCATACCCTCCTTCCCCGCCGCAGCACCCACCACCGAGAGCCTCAACGTAGGCGTGGCCACGGCCATCGTCCTGGCCGAGTTCCGCCGCCGTCTCATGAGCTGAGGCCCCGCACCACGCCTCCCACCCTCCCACACCACGCCGCTATGTCCACCCCACGTCAATACCTGCGCCTGTGGCTGCCGGCGATGCTGGCAGCCGTGGCGATGCTGGCAGGGTGTGCGCCCACGCGCTTCATCGACGCCGACAGCAGCCTCCTCGACCGCGTCAGCGTGCGTGCCGACAACTCCGACATATCCACCACACAGCTCGCCGGCTACGTGCGCCAGCACCCCAACTCCCGCTGGTTCAGCCTCCTGAAGGTGCCCATGGCCATCTATTGCATCAGCGGCACCGACAGCACCAAGCGCATCAACCGCTTCTTCCAGCGCATCGGCGAGGCACCCGTGACCTACGACAGCCTGCTCGCACACCGCGCTGCCCAGGCCATGACGGCCGCCACGCGCAACATGGGCTACCTCACGGCCACCGTAGATGTCGTCGAGAACCGCCGCAAGCGCTACATGCACCTCACCTACGACATCCACGCCGGGCAGCCCTACACCGTCGTCTCCCTCAAGCGCCGCATCGACGATGTGCGCCTCGACAGCATCATCGCCGCCGACACCGCCGCCACCCTCATCCGCGAGGGTATGCTCTTCGACATCAACCTCCTCGACCGCGAGCGCGCACGCATAGCTGAGCTGCTGCAGAACAACGGCTTCCATCGCTTCACGAAAAACGCCATACGCTTCGAAGCCGACACCACACTCGGCCAGCGGCGCGTGGCGCTCACCATGCACGTGCCGCTCTACCGCGCCGGCGCGGCCGACAGCCTCCGACCCCATCCGCGCTACCGCATAACGCGCGTCAACTACCTCACCGACCTCGATGCTGCCGCCATCCACCGCCACGACACGCTCTTGCCGCCCATCGACAGCATCATCACGCCCGAGGGGCGCTTCTTCCACCGCGACAAACGCCATTTCGCACCATCGTTCCTGCTCTCCAAGAGCAGCATACACCCCGGCGACATCGCCAGCGAGGCCAACGTCCACGAGACCTACAGCGCCCTCTCGTCGCTCTCCGCCCTGCTCGGTGCCAGCGTGACACTCGAACCATCGCCCCTCGACTCCACACTCCTCGATGCCAACATATCCCTCGTCACGGCCAAGCGCCATGGCATCTCGGCCGAGGTCGAAGGCACCAACTCCGCCGGCGACTTTGGCGCCGCCGTGAGCGTAGCCTACCAGAACCGCAACATCTTCCGCCGCTCAACCATGCTTGGCCTCAAGGTGCGCGGTGCCTTCGAGGCCATCAAGGGGCTGAGGGGCTATGCCGACCAGAACTACATCGAGTATGGCATCGAGGCCGACATCAACATCCCGGAGTTCGTCTTTCCCTTCCTCTCGCGCTCCTTCCGCCACACCTCCAAGGCGCAGAGCACCATAGCGCTGCGCTTCAACTCGCAGGACCGCCCCGAGTTCCACCGCCGCGTGCTCACCGCCTCGTGGCGCTACCGCTGGACCGGTTTGGGCGGCCGCCTCACCCATCGCATCGACGCCATCGACCTCAACTATGTGTTCATGCCATGGATCAGCGAGACCTTCCGCAACGACTATCTCAGCGACGACAACAGCAGCCGCAATGCCGTTCTGCGCTACAACTATTCCGACCTCTTCATCATGCGATGGGGCTACCAGCTGCACCTCACCAACCTCCTGCCAACGCAGCAGAACACCGCCGCCGCACGCGATGCCTACTCCCTGCGCATCGGCGTGGAGACGGCCGGCAACCTACTCCATGCCGCCGCAGCCCTCTTCCATGCATCCTACGACGCGAACCTCGGCGCCTACACCCTCTTCAACATCGCCTACGCGCAGTATGTCAAGGGCGATGTGGATTTTGCCAAGTCCTTCCGCATCGACGACCGCAACGCCATAGCCCTCCACGCCGCTTTCGGCATAGCATACCCTTACGGCAACTCAGGCATACTGCCCTACGAGAAACGCTATTTCAGCGGCGGTGCCAACAGCGTCAGGGGATGGGCCGTGCGCGGCCTCGGCCCTGGCAGCTTCAGCGGCTCCGACGGGCGCGTGGACTTCATCCGCCAGACGGGCGACATGAAGCTCGACCTCAGCGCCGAGTGGCGCACACACCTCTTCTGGAAGCTCGACGGCACCATCTTCATCGATGCCGGCAACGTGTGGACGCTGCGCGAATATGCCGACCAGCCCGGGGGGCAGTTCCGCTTCGACACCTTCTGGAGGCAGATTGCCGTGGCCTACGGCCTGGGCTTCCGCCTCAATTTCGGCTACTTCATTCTCCGTCTCGACGGAGGCATGAAGGCCATCAACCCCGCCGTGAGCAGCGGCCGCGACCACTATCCCATCATACACCCCAACTTCAAGCGCGACTTCCATCTCCACTTCGCCGTGGGGTTGCCCTTCTGACGGCCATCAGCGTCCCACGCACCCCCGCCGCCATGCCCAAATGCCACTTTGCGACGCATAATGTGGCCTTGGGCAGGCAAGATGTGGCAAGACGGTCAAAAAAAGTGGGCTTTTGATGCTCTTTGTGCGATTTTTTTTGTACTTTTGCGCCCAAAGTAACCATCAACACCCATGCTAAAGTTCCTATGTCTGGGCAGCGGCAGCAGTGGCAACAGCTATTATCTCTGGAACGAAGAGGGCGGAATCCTCATCGATGCAGGGCTGACGCTCAAGAGCATACGCCGCCACTTCCAGACCTTCAGCCTGCCGATGACCCACATCAAGGCCGTGTTCATCACCCACGACCATGCCGACCACATCAAGGCCGTGGGGCGTCTGGCCGCAGAGATGGGGCTGCCCATCTATGCCACCGAGCGTGTCCATGAGGGCATAGCCCGCAACTATTGTGTCACGCCGAGGCTCCAGGCAGCGGCCAAGCATTTCATTGTCAAGGACGAACCCGTCGTCATCGCCGGCATCACCGTCACCGCCTTCGACGTGCCCCACGACAGCAACGACTGCTGCGGCTTCAGCTTCGACAGCCAGGGCGTGCGTTTCTGCCTCATCACCGATGTGGGCCATGTCACCGAGCGCATCAAGGACGAGGTGGCAAAGGCCAATTACCTCGTGCTCGAGAGCAACCACGACCGCGAGATGCTCATGGCGGGGCCGTACCCCGCATACCTCAAGGGCCGCATCTCCGGACCCCATGGCCACCTGAGCAACACCGAGGCGGCCGAGCTGCTGGCAGGGTCGTCAACGCCCGAGCTGCGCCATGTGTGGCTCTGCCACCTGAGCGAGGAGAACAACCACCCGGAGCTGGCGCGCAAGACCGTGGAGACGGTGTTGCGCAGCTACGGCATCGTCTGCGGCGTGGATTTCCAGCTCGATGTGCTCAAGCGGCGCATGCCGAGCGAGGTCTATGACTTTGTGCCCTGACGGCCATCACGTCTCGAAGAATGCCTTGCGTATGTTGGCGCGCGCCTCGTCGTAGTTTTCGTAATGCGTCACAGCCGGGTGCTCCGTGCCCGACGGGGCAAAGAGCTTGCACACGCGGTTCGACTGCGCCACCGTGCGCTCGCCCAGCTGCGAGCAGTTGGCCACAATGGGGTTCTCATACCATTGCATGAACGTCGCGTGCCGACACTCCATGCAGCGCACAAACTCGCGCTCACTGCTGTTCTTCAATGCCATGTTTTAGGGAATCGTTAGCGGTTAACGCTGCAAAAGTAAGCATTATTCCACACATTGCCGCGCCTCGACGCGAGAAATTAAGCTTTATTTTCACTTACACCATCACACCTTCATCATGTTTCTCAATATCGTCATCACCATTGTCGGGGCCGCACTTGTGCTCTTCGGCGCAAACAGCCTCACCGACGGCAGCGTGGCACTGGCCCGGCGCTTCGGCATCACTGAACTTGTCATCGGCCTCACAGTGGTGGCCATGGGCACCTCGCTGCCCGAGTTCATCGTCAGCTTCATGGCCAGCATAGGCGGCTCGGCGGCCATGGGCATAGGCAATGTCGTGGGTTCCAACGCGTTCAACACGCTGATGATTGTAGGCGTCACGGCCACCGTGGCACCCATCGCCGTGGGCCGCGCCACGGTGGCCAAGGACATACCCTTCTCGCTGCTGGCCAGCGTGGTGCTCGCGGCGCTGGCCCTCGACACGCTGCTCACACCCGGCTCCGAAGCCGACATGCTCAGCCGGGGCGACGGCATCGCGCTGCTCGGCTTCTTCGCCGTGTTCATGGCCTACACCTTCGCCATAGCACGCAGCGGCAACGCTGATGCGCCACAGCCCAACGCCGCCGCCACCCACGCCGCCACGCCGACGGCTGCCGACGGCGAAGCCGCAGCCGCGCCAGCCACGGCCGCCGCGGCCATGCCGCTGTGGCGCGTGGTGATATACATCGTGGCGGGCCTGGCCGGCCTCATCGCCGGCGGCGAGCTTTTCGTGCGCGGGGCCTCGGGCCTGGCGCGTGGCTTCGGCGTGAGCGAGGCGGTGATAGGCCTCACCCTTGTGGCCGGCGGCACGTCGCTGCCGGAGCTGGCCACGAGCGTCGTGGCGGCGCGCAAGGGTCAGAGCGCGCTGGCCATAGGCAACGTCATCGGCTCCAACCTCTTCAACATCTTCTGGATTCTTGGCCTGTGCTCGGTTGTGACGCCCATGCCTGTGGCGGGCATCACCGCCACCGACATGGCTGTGCTCATTGGCTCCGGCATCGTGTTCTGGCTCTTTGCACGCACCAAGCACACCATAGTGCGCTGGGAGGGGGCCGTCATGGCGGCTGCCTACGTGGCCTACGTCGCAAGCCTCATCGCCTGAACAGCACCTGCCGCACGAGCGCGGCTCCTGCGCAGCCTCCACCGGGGCGTCGCCGCCGTGGGCCACGGCTCCTCATGCCTCGGCGAAGGGCAGCGTGACGTTGCTCTTGCGGTAGCCCGTGGCGGTGAACATGGCCAGCACGCGCCCTGTCTCGTCGCTGATGCGCACCTCCACGAAGGGCATCTTCTTGTGGGGCACCACCTCGCGCGCCTCGGCTGTGATGGTGCCGCCCGTGGCGCCGCTGACGAATGAGATGTTGGCCGTGGAGGTCACGGTGAGCAGGCCGCTGCCATTGGTGGCGGCAGCAAAGGCCAGGTCGGCAAGCGTGAACAACAGGCCGCCCTGCACGCCGCCGCCGGCGTTCATGTGGCGCCCTTCGATGGTCACTTGCGTGCGGGCGTAGCCGTCGCCCACCTCCACGAGGGTTATGCCGTTTTGGCGTGCAAACTCGTCGTGCAGGAAGAATGCTTTGATTTTCTCGGATGTCGTTGTGTCCATTTTGCTGTGTGGGTTGTTGTTTGCGGTGCAAATATACGCTTTCTTGCACAAAAGCCCTCACTTTTCATGCGTTTTTTTATGGCGTTAGCCAGGAATGTCATATCTTTGTGCCGCAGAACATGCTTTTCACCAACGCCACACAACCATTTACCCATGCTGCTACTACTCACTTGCTTACTCCTGATTGCGGCCGCACCACTGGCGGCGCAGACCGGCTTCGGCACACCACAAGAGCTGCGCCACGGATGGCTCTTCCGCCTGGCCGACGACAGCACATTCCTCCTACCCGCCACCGACGACACGCGATGGCAGCGCGTCAGCGTGCCCCACGACTGGGGCGTCACGCGCCCGATGTCGCCCGACGCCGGCTCGTGCCAGGGCTTTCTCCATGGGGGCGTGGCTTGGTATCGCCACCACCTCACACTGCGCCCCGGCGACCTCGATGGCGGCCGCCGCGTGTATATCTACTTCGAGGGGGTGTATAACCGCTCCACGGTCTATGTCAACGGCCACTGTCTGGGCCACAGGCCAAGCGGCTTCTCGTCGTTCATCTACGACCTCACGCCACACCTGCGCCCCGCCGGCGACAACGTCCTCGCCGTGAGGGTCGATCACTCGCGCGAGAACGATGCCCGCTGGTACACCGGCTCCGGCATCTACCGCCCCGTGTGGCTCGTCAAGGCGCCGCCCATCCACTTCGCGCTATGGGGAACGGCGTGGCAGCTGCGCACGGCCAGCGCCGCACGCGCCGAAATCGACGTCACCGCGCAGGTGGCATTCACCGCGCCTGCGGCAGCAGTGAGCCGCGAGGGCTATGCCGTGGCCGCAGAGCTTGTCGATGCCGACGGACGCGTCGTGGCCACCGCCACCACGCGCAAGCTGCAGCCCTTGGCACCCGACAGCGACGGCGCCCCCGACCGCTGCCAGGCAGAGCTGCGCCTCGCCGTGACGCAACCACGGATGTGGTCGCCCCAGCAACCCAACCTCTATGCGCTGCGCATGCGCCTGCTCGGACCCGACGGCGAGCCGGCCGACGCCGCCACGCTGCCCGTGGGGCTGCGCACACTGCGCTTCGACCCCGACCGCGGCTTTGCCATCAACGGCGAGTGGACGAAGGTCAAGGGCGTGTGCCTCCACGACGATGCAGGGGTGCTCGGCACGGCCGTGCCTCCCGAGGTGTGGCGTTGGCGCCTCATGCAGCTCAAGAGCCTCGGCGTCAACGCCATACGCATGAGTCACAACCCACACGCCCCGGCCCTCTATGCGCTGTGCGACACGCTCGGACTGCTCGTCATGGACGAGGCCAGCGACGAGTGGGAGTTCCCCAAGCGCAAGTGGCTCGAGGGGTGGAACAAAGGCATCCCGGGCTTCCAGGGCACCTTCGACTACTTCGAGGAGTGGATAGAGCGCGACGTGGCCGACATGGTGCGGCGCGACCGCTGCCACCCCAGCATCTTCCTCTGGAGCATTGGCAACGAGGTCGATTACCCCAACGACCCATACTCACACCCCATACTCGACGGCGACGGGGCCGACTTCACACAGCCCATCTACGGCGGCTACCAGCCCACCCAGCCCAATGCCGAGCGCATAGGCTACATCGCAAAGAGGCTCGCCGACGTGGTGCGGCGCCACGACACCTCACGCCCCACAACCGGTGCGCTGGCAGGAGTCGTGATGAGCAACCAGACGGCCTACCCCGAAGCCGTTGATGTCGTGGGCTACAACTACACCGAGAGCCGCTACGCCGAGGACCACCGCCGCTACCCCAAGCGCGTCATCTACGGCTCCGAGAACCGCCACGACCTCGCCGCTTGGCGCGCCGTGAGCGACAACGCCCACATCTTCGGGCAGTTCCTGTGGACTGGCATCGACTATCTCGGCGAGAGCGGACCGTGGCCCGCACGCGGCTCGGAGGCCGGGCTGCTCAACCTCGCCGGCGACATCAAGCCCAACGGCCACTACCGCGCCGCCCTATGGGCCACGCAGCCCGTGTGCTACATCGGGGCCTATCCGCGCAACGCTGCCACGGGGCAGCGGCGGCGTGCCGCCGACTGGGTGTCGCCCTACGCTCCCGCCGTGTGGAACTTCCGGCCGGGACAGCCCGTGCGCGTGGTGTGCTACACCAATGCCTCCAACGCCAGCCTCACGCTCAACGGAGCACCCGTGGGCGGAGAACCAGCCCGCGATGCCGATACGGGCATACTATACTGGGACATAGACTACGCACCCGGCACGCTGCGAGCCGAGGCCGTGGGCTTCGACCACCTCCTCGCTCCCAAGGCCGCACGCCAGGAGCCACCTGTGGCCACGGCCGTGCTCACCACCACCGGCCGACCGGCTGCCCTGCGCGCCACCACCATCGTGAGCGGCGAGGTGAGCATCATTCGCGTGGAGGTCGTCGATGACGAGGGGCGTCGCGTCACCCTGGCCGACAACGAGGTGGAGTGCCACACACGCGGCGGGGCGCGCCTCTTGGGGCTGGAGAACGGCAACATACGCGACACGGCGCTCGCCACCGAACCACGCCGACGCGTCAGCGCAGGAACCCTCGTGGCCTACGTGCGCCGGGCCGGGCGCGGCGAGGTGCAGCGCCCCGGGGCCGACGGCGCAGCGCCCGTCGTGGTGTTCTCGTCACCCCTGCTGGGAGCCGTAGAGGTCGCCCTCTGAGCACGTGCCGGCCCATTCGATCAGCGCGGCATAGACGGGGTCGCGGCTGAGAAGCGTCTTGTTGCCCACAAGGATCAGGCGCTCGCGGGCACGTGTCATTGCCACGTTGAGCTTGCGGTCGATGGTGCGACCCTCATCCACAAACGTCGTCGCCGTCAGGAACGTCAGCTGCTGCGCGTGGCTCACCGTGAACCCGTAGATGATGATGTCGCGCTCGCTGCCTTGGTAGCGCTCCACGGTGTCGATGGTGATGGCGTCGGCATCGGCCACGCCGTGGGCCACGAGGCGCCGGCGGATGGCTCCAATCTGGTTGCGGTAGGGCACGATGATGCCCAGCGTATGCTCCGGGGCGCTGAGGCGCAGGTGCGCCGTCAGCGCGGCAATGGCCTCGGCCTCGGCGGCGTTAACCTTTTCCGACATGCCCTCCGTGGCGCGGACGTCCAAGAATACCACGCGGCGCCCAGCGCCCAGCGACGGCGCCAGCTGGTGTGCCAGCGGCACGGCCTCCAACCGCCCGCCGTAGAAGGCGCGGCTCGGGAAATCGGCTATGGCGGGATGCATGCGCCCCTGGCGCGTGAGCATGTAGCACACGCGCGCGTCGTGGCGGTAGCGCCGCAACAGGCGCTCGAAGAGCGAGTCGCGGCAGTCGTGGAGCATGATCTCGTGCAGCTCGCGCTCTTCCACGCGCGATGTCTCGGCATCTTGCTGCACCACGGCTGCCAGCTGGCAGTGGTCGCCGATGAGCACAAACTTATCCACCGACGGCAGACCGTCGGTCGTCGTCGCACACCACAGCGGCAACAGCTGGGGCTCGAGGATCTGCGATGCCTCGTCAACGATGGCAACGTCGAAACGCCGCATGCGAAGCCACGCCTCCTGAGCCGTCACGGCAGGCACCGTGGCCACCACGATGCGGGTGTCCATGATGATATGGCGCACATCGCCAACGTCGGAGGCCGACGCCACACGGCTCTCGAGAAGATAGGGCTGAAGCCAGGCCTCGGAGGTCGATGTCCCGCCAAGGCGCACGAAGTCCAGGCCGGCGCCGTGGAGCTTAGAGCATATCTCATCCACGGCGCGGTTGGTGAAGGCCACCAGCAGCGCCGATGCGCTGGGCGTGAGCAGCGTTTCCGCCAGCGTGGTCATCAGACCGTAGCTCGTCTTGCCAGTGCCGGGGGGGCCGATGATGAGAAACAGCTCGCGGGCCTGGCGCACACGCAGCGCCAGCTCGTTGAAGGAGCCGTAGTCGCCGCGAAGGCGCAGGGTGGGGTCGGTGAGGGGCGCGCGCTGCATGAGCAGTAGCTCACGCCGACGCGCTGGCGCACACAGCATGGCATGCAACCCGCGGTAGAGCGAGGCATACGACGCCTCCATGAAGTCGTGCTCCATGGCCCACGGCATGGCCACCGCGTGCGCAAAGAGGCGGCCGTCGCACTGTGGGGCGCGCAGGCGCAGCGTCGCGGCTTCCGTCGTCAGCTCCACGATGGTGGCGCGGAACACGATGTCGCCACGCACGTCGGGCTCCGCCTCCGTGGCGTAGGGGTAGGCCACCACGATGTCGCCCTGGCGGAAGTCCGTAGAACCACCGTCGGCCAAGGCGCCAAGGCGGAAGCGAAGGTGGGTGACATGGCCATGAGACGCCACAGGCTCCAGCGTCATGCCGGCGGCGATGCTACCGGCGTCGAGCTTCGCGGCGAGGCTCAGGTGCCATTTCTCAGCAAAACCGTGGCTGCCGGCGCGAGCATCGCCAACCTTGGCGATGAGGTGCTCGGTGCGCACGAAGCGCAGCATGCGCAGGAAATAGCTCCGGGCAAGGGCGCTGGCGTCGCGGATGGGGGACAGCGTGGCTTCAAGGCGCGGACGCTGGTAGCGCGTCCACAGCGCCGACTGCGTGTGCCGCACGTTGAGAGCGTCGGCTGTCATCGACGACAGCGAGCACAGACCATCGCGCACATAGCCGAACTCGGCCGACGCAAGGGCGTTGCGCACGCGCAGGGCCTCGGCAACAAGGGGTTGCGAGAACCCTAACGGCAGCAGCGGCAACGCGTATTTCGAGTACAGCAGGAACGAACGCAGACCATGGCCGTTGCCGCCGCTGCGGGCGCCAAAGTTGTAGCGCAGCACGAGCATGTAAAGCAGCATCTGCACATAGTGCTTCTCGGCCTGAACGGGGATGGAGGCATCGCGCTGCGGGTAGCCGCAACGACCCGACTTCTGCTCGATGAGCACCGAGAAGTCGCGGGTGAGAAAGTCCATGCGGCCCTGAAGACCAAGCATTTCCGAGTAAAACGAAGGCTCCAGCACAACCTGGCTCGCGTCGAAGCCGGGAGCGTATTGGCGCAGATCCGTATGGATGGCGCGGCGGATGTTCTGCTGCTGCTGACGGGCGGCAGCGTGGAACGACGCATCAACGGGCGTCGAGGCCAGCGCAACGGCATAGCTCTTGAAAAACCTACGGGCGCTCTGCGCGTAGCGCCGCTCGTCGGCCGAAAGCGTCACCTCCTCGTCGAGGAGCTGGCTCGCCATCTGGCCAAGAAGAGTGGCCTGAGTGGGAGGGTGGGGCGGTAGCTGCGAGAGCAGGTGCGTCAGCGGCGTGTGGCCGTAGCTCTCGAAACACGAGGCAATGGACGTGACATCAACGAGGTAGTCGGGTTCCACAATGACCATCTCTGGCAACAATATGTGCCCATCACGGCGACCGCCGACAATGTTGAGGCGGGTGCCGCAACGCGACATACCGGCAACATGACGCCACACCGAACCGCCACCCGAGGCGTCGAGACGCAAGCATAGCTCACCACCCGCGACGTTCTCAGCGTGACCCCACACGCAGTCGCCGTCCACGCGGCTCACACACATTCTAAGGTACGATGCTTCGGACATGGCACCAGCGTTAGCGGAACACCGTAGCCAAACGCCCGAAGGCGTCGAAGGCGCGGCGGGTGGATAGCCACAGGGCAAGCATCAGCGACAGCATCGACGCCGACATGGTGATAATCACAATCATCATCTGGTACTTCACAGCTACGTCGGGGGCCGAACCACCAAGAATCTGACCTATCATCGTGCCAGGAAGGGCCACGATGCCCATCACGGCCATGTTGGCGATGCATGGCGTGAAGCTCTTGATCACAGCCTCACGCAGAAACGGCAACCATGCCTCGAAGCGCGTGGCACCGGTTCCAAGCAGATAGTAATACGTGGCCTGCTCGCGCTCTATGCCGCTGTAGAACGTCGAGAGCGTCAACACGTTCACACCAAGCATGTTGCCCATCAGAATGCCCATGATGGGAACGAAGTAACGGGCCGTGAAGGGATGCTCCAAATGCAGCACAAACACCAGGAAGAAGAAGCCCACTACCAGGGCAGACACCATGAAAGCAACAAACGATGGAACGGCCACAACCCTGCGGCGCAAACCCGTTCGCTGGCCTGTCGTGTGCGTGGCTATAACGGCCATGACAATAACCCACAAGGTGTTGAGCCAAGGCAAGTCCCATTCAAACAGGTAGCGCAGATACACGCTGATGAGAGCCAGCTGCACTATCATGCGCAGAGCGGCGATGAGCGTCGAGCGCACAAGGCCCGTCTGCAGCTTCCACAGAAAGTACAAAGGGATCAGCAGAAGGCACATGCCGATGCCCAAGGAGGTGTAGGATATATCCATCTCTATCTCTTTTCGTTTTTCTCGTTGTGCTAATTCGTTTGCGATTCTACGTTTTCATGCCGCCAAGTGATGCCATAGCCAGCAGAGCGTCCCTCATGTACTCAAAAGCAAGTATAGACCAAGCGCCCTGAAGTGCTCCGGACCCTTGCCCGTAGCCACCGCCCCGGCCCCGCCGCTGCGGCTCCTCGCTTTGAGCTACCCGCCCGGCATCGTCGCTCTGGCTCTTTCTTGTCCTTTGGCTTGCAAAGTTAATTCTTTTTGCTCGAATGCCCAAGCATGAGCCGTTTTTTTTTTGCTTTTTATGCCCTCATCATCCATTTTCGCTTTTGTATCCACATAAGACCTCCCAGCTCGTATCTCTGTATTTAATCCCCTCAGTGTTAAGTATTAATGGTGTATGTAGAAGAACGCCATTCCCCGCGACTCAGGAGCGACATCCATTCTCGTAAGCCAACATTCCCCGCATTTATCCCAGTACCAGCTTCCATGGCCGCCATCATCCTTTCCGCCATCCACCATACCATCCGCCCCAATCATCCTACCTCCCCGCGTCAACCTTCCTCACTCCCCGTGCCAACCTTCCTCACTCCCCGCGCCAACCTTCCCCCCTCCCCGCCGCTTTCCCGCTCCCTCCCCGCCGCTTCGCCTCTGCCGTTGTGCCCTGCGTTTTTCCGCCGGGCCTCTCCTCCCCGTCTCCTCCCCGCTCCCTCCCTTCTGCCTCCTCTTCGTTTCGCCTCTGCCGTTGTACCCGCGTTTTTCCGCCGGGCCTCACCTCCCCGTCGCCTCCCCGCTCCCTCCCTTCTGCCTCCCCGCCGTTTCGCCTCTGCCGTTGTACCCGCGTTTTACCGCCGGGCCTCACCTCCCCGCCGCCTCCCCGCTCCCTCCCCGCCGCCTCCCCGCTCCCTCCCTTCTGCCTCCCCGCCGCCTCCCCGCCGCCTCCCTGCTCCCTCCCCGCCGCCTCCCTGCCGACTCCCTGCTCCCTCCCTTCTGCCTCCCAGCCGCGTCCCTGCTCCCTCCCTTCTGCCTCCCAGCCGCGTCCTTATATAATAATGTACGCGCGCGATCCGTTCC